>JAQVAJ010000048.1 GCA_028690885.1 Clostridia bacterium | reverse complement strand
GCAGATAGATAATTATTATCACAACTTCCATTTATATAGCCATAATGATAACTATCTGCTCTTGTAAACGTTCTGGCACCTGAGGGTAGAATTAAAACTGCAGCAACACCATCTACATAATCTTGATACTCAGAATAATTTGAACTGTATTCATTACCATAATAATCTACAAACCAAACAGTTCCACTAACTCCCACGCTCAAGTTTATCGTAGGAGGTATAGGATCAAGATTTTTCTCTGCAGTTACAACTAAATTACCAACACTTAATGATCCACTCCAATATCCTGAACCTAAAGGTTCACTAAATGAACTGCTGCCAGCAAAAACTGATAATGCTGTAAACAACAAAATAAAAAATAATAAAATTGAAAACAATTTCTTTTTTTTCATAATATAGTCCTCCTGTTTATGCGATACAAGAAAATTGTAGTATGCTAGTATAACAATGTCAATACAGTTTTTGTAATTTATGTAATATTTTGTAAATGGTGAATAATATCTAAATAAATTAACATACTCATAAATAAAAAATTGTATTATGAATAGTACAAGTAGCATCATATCTCTAGTTTATTTATTAAATACAGCATGGAAAATGAAAAACAGCCAATAATTAATGGCTGTAATTCTTATTTAATATAAATATCTAAAAAGTTAAAACTGCTTAAATCTCATATATTGAACTAAACTTCATCTTTAGATAATCTGTGTAATAGTGAGGTTTGAAATCTTCATTGCAGCATATTTGTATTATTTCTGCTGGCGTCTTTGATGAAGCATATTTATGAACTCTTTCTTTTAACCATTCGACAATAGGTTTCAGGTTCCCTTTTTGTGTAAGTGCATCAATATCAAGATCCTTCTTCATGTGAAATAACATTTGAGAAGCATAAGCGCTCCCTAAAGAATAGGATGGGAAATACCCTATAGCTCCTCCACTCCAGTGAGAATCCTGCAGGACTCCCTTTGTATCATTTGGCACATCCACACCAAGATACTCCTTATATAATCTGTTCCATTCTGCTGGAAGATCCTTTGTACTGAGTGAACCATTTATTAATCTCTTCTCCAACTCATATCTGACCATTACATGCAACGAGTATGTAAGCTCGTCAGCTTCTGTTCTGATTAAAGATGGCTGCGATTTGTTTAATGCTTCATATAACATGACTTTTGTAACATCCTTAAACTGAACTGGAAACATTTTTTTAAGGTAAGGATACAGATAATTTGTAAAACTTCTACTTCTTCCAATTATGTTTTCAAAAAATCGTGACTGTGATTCATGAATACCCATTGATGTACCGCCCGACAAAGCAGTGAAATCATATTCGTCATCACAGTTAAGTTCATACAGAGCATGCCCTCCTTCATGTATTACAGAAAACATAGATGACAGAAGATTGTTCTTGTGATAATGAGTAGTTATCCTAACATCATTACTGTTAAAGTTAATTGTAAATGGATGTTCAGTCTGCCCTATATTACAGTGGTTTCTATCAATTGTCAGCACTTCCATAAGAAAGTCTGAAAGTTTCTCCTGTTTTCTCACTGAATAATTTTTATAGCTGAATGAGTCATCAATTTTCTTTTTGCTTGACATTACTTTATGCACTAATGGAACAAGTTCTGTTCTTAAAGCTGCAAAGTATTCATCTGCTATTTCCATCGTAAGGCCTTTTTCATATTCATTAAGCCAGACATCATATGGGTTTTTACTGCTGTCAAGATATGTTGCGAATTTTCTTACAGTTGCTACAATTTTATTTAGATATGGTTCAAATAGCAAATAATCATTTTTCTGCTTTGCTTCATGCCATACTGACTGGGCATCATTTATTAACATGTTGTATTGAACATACTCATCCATTGGAATATTGGATATTTTTTTATAATCCTCATCCAGCTTCTTAACTTGCAATTTTATCTTTTCATCAAGCTGTTCTTCATTTTGTTTAAGGTATTCCAAAAGTTTAGGTGTTTCATCATTTACAAAAACTTTATAACTTTCCTCTGTCAGAATACCCATAGTTTGTCCCCTACCCGCTGTCGTGTCTTTTGGGGCAACTGTAACGGAATCAAAATACAGCAAACCTGTCGCATGGTTATATGCAGCCATCTTTTTTTGCATTATCTCAAGTTTTTCTACTGCGCTTTTTAAATCATTGTACTCACTCATTAAAATAACTCCTTTTCATTAATTTTTATAACTGCAGTATCTTCTCCAACTATCTTATATTCCCAGAATACTCCGTTAATGTATATAACATCATTTTTGTTCACATTCATAACAATTATCTCATATTCAACACTGTCTTTTTTACCTGTAAACTCCCCTTTTCTTTCAGATATGCTTATATTTATATCATCAACTCTTTTAAATGCTTTTATACAAGTTTCGCATCTTGCTCCATTGATATATTCAAGGGATATTCCATCATCTTCATAAATCACAAATTCATTTTCGGTCACAGATGGATAAATTTCGATAGTGTATGAATCAAAAGGCTCATCAGAAATAGACGATATTCCATATGACCTACATAATATTGCGCCTTTTTTTGCAAATAGCGCACCGCCTCTTCCTTGTGGGACAACATATTGGATATATCTGTTTCCCTGATACTCTTTTTGGGTAAACAAGTCTATCCAAATTCCTTCTGGAAGATAAATATCTTTGTCAATAAATGCTGCAACGAGAAGATATTTTCCCAGCATATACTGGTTTAAAATATTAAATGTGTTTTCATCTTCAGGATAATCATAGACTAAAGGTCGCATAATAGGAGCAATATTAAGATATGCCTCATATGCTGCGCTGTAAATATATGGTATCAGTGAATATCTTAATTTATCATAGTATGCATATGCTTCTTTCAAATCTTTTGTAAATAGCCATGGCTGGTTCCAATAATCCCAGTTGCACTGCTGTGACCATGGTTGCAAGAATCCGAAATGTATACCTTCCAGACTATGTACATTCATATCACAAGTGGTATTCACATGACCTGACATTGCAAGATTAAGCATAGAAACTAAAGGTTTCGGACCTCCTCCAGTATCTCCTGACCATGTTGCAACATATTGCTGTATTCCTGCAAAACCTCCTGATGAATAAACTAAAGATCTGGTATTAGTATGATTTTCATAACCAGAAGACATCTGCTTAGCATATATTAAAGGATAAAGATTATGCATCTGCTCATCAGTCATACCATTTCCATAAAGCCTGTCAGGATGTTCGTCTACCTGCCAAGCTCCATCCAGTTTGAATGCTTTTACCCCCATATCTACAAACTTCTCCAAATGTTTAAACCATGGTTCTTCTTTAACAGTAAGCTTATCCATGTACTGAGGATTTCCAAGATGATCATCTACCTCAAACCTTTCATCAAGATAACTTAAGTCATCTTCATTGTCAGTTTCCTGTTTGCTTATCTCATGAGCTTTAATAACTGCTGTTCTTTCTTCTTCATATGAAAGATCATAGTTACAGCATAACCATAGACTTAATTTAAAATCCATATTACTGATGGGTTTGAAAAAGGTATTCTGTCTTATTGTATTTACATCCATCCAGTATGGTATGTAAAATTTTGTAGTATTGAATTTTTTATCTACAGATGAATCATATCTTTTCTCCATCCACTCAGGTTCAAGACCATATACATCACATGGAATATCCTCTTTTCGAAAAGTGTACATTTCATTAATCATATTGAATGCATCAATTTTCTGATTTGCGACATATGAAAGGCCGTAAGCAAATCTTGGGAGTAGCTTGGACTGACCTGTAATACTTTTAAACTGTGATAGAAGCTCATCAAATCCATTACCTGTAAAAATAACTATATCGCATGAGCCTTTTGCGCTGCTTATGGATAATGTATTTGATTCTTTTGAACATATATCAAAAACCTGTTTGAATGTCGTTGAAGAGAAAATACCCCAGCCATTCGAGCTTAACAGCATTGGATATGGAATATAGCATTTCACATTCTGTACCCATATAACATGTCTTGTTCCTCTTTTTTCCAATGTGGACCTGTCAGCATCACCAAGACCATAAAACCTATCATCTGCAACTTTTATTTTAAAGTCAAACCCTTTGTTGAAAAGTATCTCAGTTTTCATTCCATTAATGGATAATTGATCATTCTCAATAAGGATTGAAATTTCTGAATCTTTGACAGTTTTTTCCGCCATATCATAAATTCCATACCTGACACAAGGATTTATCTCATTAAAATCGTTTACAAGACTTGTCCTAAGCCTTATTGCATTTTTACTTATGTTTGTTATACACAAATAACCTTTTCTGTATTTATATACTTTCAATTTAATAACTCCTTATCTGTGTTCAAACCTGTCCATTCTCATTATTGGATTAGACCAGGCTATTTTACCATCTTTGTCTTCAACTTCAACTCTTGTCATATATGCATTGAAAGGAAGATTTAAAGAAGCTTCTGTAAGCTTTCCAGCCGGATCCCTGTAGCATTTACCCCAATTACTTAAAGTAATAAATGTAATCGATTTAGCTTCAGAACATTTAACATATGCAACACCATCTTCTATATAGAAATCATGAATCTGCGGACCTGTTGTTGAATAAAAACTTCCTTTTTTTAAGCTGTCCAGCATTGATGGAATTGTAAATTCTTCGCATTTTACCATATTCCATCCTCCGCAGTACTGTTCTCTTTTATGCGAATCATCATTAGCCATTCCCCATATCTGTTTACCTTGCTTAAGCCAGGAATCCCAGTATGTAGGATCATTATTATGATTTTGTTCAAAAACTGTCCCCCAGTTACATATTTCCACTATATTGGTATTTTTTAGAAAATCATATTGATAAGGTTCTACATGAGACCATGTGGGATGACAATAAACTGTAAGAAGGTCCAAATCAGTAAGTGTTTTTTCCAGTGTTAATAAAGATTCCTCATTATTTGTATAGGGTATATTGTATAGTTTCATTCCGTCATAAACTTTATCGTTATCCATAGAAGTCAGTCCAAGCATGTGATGTATTGTCAGTGGATGTTCAAGCAATGAATGAAGTTCCAGTCCGGGTACTAAAAGAAAATTATCTGTATTATATTTATCCGTTTTAGTGACTATATTATGTTCAGATAAGCATAAGAAATTATATCCGTGTTCCTTAAATACGTTTATTGCATCTTCCTGACTTAATTTTCCATCACTTCTTGTGGAATGAGCATGAAAATTAGATTTGTAAAATTTGCCGTTTTCGATAAAATTTGTTAGTTTCATTATCTTCTCCCGTAATTGTATTTGCAGCGTCTAACTGCTATGAAAAAATTATACACCAGATAGAGTTGGATATTTCAATAAAAGTATAAATAAACAGATTAAACCGTTATTTTATTAAATATCTCCAGTTTTTCGAATTTATATAAGAATAATCTGAATATGATGCTATAATTTAATAATGTAATCAAACTCAAACTATTTTCAGGAGGAACAAATTAATATGATTAGACCAAAAACCGAACATGTTAAGATTTTCAAGAGCAAGGACTCGATTTTCGGTTATCATGGATGGCCGTCTGTATGCAGAGGCCTAAATGGAGAACTTATTTCAGTATGCTCAGGAAACCGGCTAGGCCATGTCTGCCCATTTGGCAAAGTCCTTTTATCCAGAAGTTATGATGAAGGAAAAAACTGGACTGCCCCTGAGATAATAATTGATACTCCGCTAGACGACAGAGATGCCGGAATAACTGTATTTAATAAAGACAAGATAATTGTGACATCTTTCAACCACCTTATTGATGTACAAAGCAAGTTCCCTGCTGAAGGATTTAAGTTAGCAATGCGTGATGCTTACTTTTCCAATAATCAGATAACAAAGCAAATGGAGAAAAAATATTTTGGTTCTACATATGTAATATCCGAGGATAAGGGCATAACATGGTCTGAAGTTAAGCATGCACCTGTTACCTGCCCTCATGGCCCAACCGCTTTAAAAGACGGAGGCCTTATATACATGGGATATTACAAGGAAGTTGATGATAATCCTTCAAAATATGATGAAAATCTCCGTTTCAAAAAGGAGTTATTAGTATTTTACAGCAATGATGGGTTGCAATGGGATTATATGTCTCATGTTCCGTATATTACTGATGAAGGTTGTGAATATTTTCATTGTGAACCATACATACTTGAACTTGAAGAAAAACTTGTTGGATTTATTCGTGTTCAAGGAGGCATATTTGCAACATATATGACCGAGTCATTCGACAAAGGAAAAACATGGACTGTACCTGTAAGGATAAATAAGCATGGTGCTCCTGCTCATGCAATCGAACACAGCTGCGGTGCCGTTGTCTTGGTTTACGGATACAGAGAACAACCATATGGTCAAAGAGCTATGGTATCTTATGACAGATGCAAGACATGGTCTGATGAGATAATATTGAGAGATGACGGACCTATTCATGATTTAGGATATCCGGCTTCTGTCGAGTTAAATGATGGAAAATTATTAACAGTATATTACCAGAAAGAAACTCTGGATTCTCAGTGTGAGATTTTCGGCACATTCTGGGAACTTCCAGAAAAAGAGGGAAAATAAAATGGCGTTAGAAAAATATGTAGTCAGTAATGATAAATCAATATACGAAGCATGGCCAGACATAGTTAAGACTAAGAGTGGTAAATTAGTATGCGTGTTTTCAGAATGCAAACATCACGGAGACAGAGACCAGGCAAGGATAGTTTATAAAGAAAGTCTGGACAAAGGCAAAACATGGTCTGATAAAACTGCACTTACAGAAAAAAGCACATCAGATAACTATTACAACTGCGCCAGAATTTCAAAACTGCCAGATGATACTTTGGTTATTATAGCTGATTATGTAATAAAAAATGAATCTCATAATGCAAAAACATATTTGTGGAAATCCATTGATGATGGAAAAACATGGAAAGGCCCTTTTGACACCCCTTCTCAAGGCATAGTACCTGACAAGCTTCTAGTATTAAAAAGCGGAAGATGGATACTGTCTTCTCATTTTCTTGACATAAGCATTAATAAACTAGTTCAGTACCTTTGGTACAGTGATGATTCTGGAATTACCTGGTCAGACAGAATTACAGTAGCAAAAGATGAAAAATATAATTTATGCGAGGCATCAATACTTGAAGTCGAAGATAATGTTCTTGTTGCTTTTTTACGTGAGAATTCATGGGAGGGATATGACTGTTTTAAAGCTTTTTCATATGACGGCGGTGAGACTTGGGATGGAGTATATAAGATACCCGTACCAGGCTGTCACAGACCTGTTACAGGCTTTTTAAGTGATGGCAGAATCCTTATGACCTATAGATTTATACAAGGCGGGAAACAGGGCTGGGGCAGAACAACTCAAAATTTCATGGGATGCATATTTGATAAGCAGACTGCTTTAGAAAAAGAAAGAAGACAGCAGCAGACAAGAATATTTCCAATAGATTATGACAGAAATCCCAAAGCAGATCTTGGATATTCAGGCTGGGTACAGTTTGAGGACGGAACTATATATGTGGTAAATTATCTTCTTGATGATGAACCTAAAGGCCAGATAAGAGGATATACATTTAAGATTGAAGATTTTTTGTTTTCTGAGTAATAAATATTATATGAATATACTTTATCAGCATACAGCATATTGATAGTTAAGTGCACATAATAGTCATTATAAAGCGAGAGCAATAAGCTCTCGTTTTCTTTTATACAAGTTATTTAATTAAGTCACTCTTTTAAATCACATCAATGCCAAGCAATGCTTTTGCAAGGATTCCGATTAGATATGAAATACCTGCAACTGATATACTTATAATTGCCATCTTTGCAAAGTTTTTAAAGAAGGGCTGATCTTTTGCTACAGATATATAGTAATTGAACACTAATATAATCAATATAACAACGCCTATCATTATAAGGAATGCTTCTACATATGCGTTTACTGGAAGAAGAAGATAAGGCATTACCATTAAAGCTACTGTAATAAGATAGGCAACTCCTGTAAAAATACTTGATTTGAAAGCATTCGGATTGCCGTCAGCTTTTTCAGCAAGATAATTAGATGCAGCCATTGACAAGGTTGCTGAAATTCCCGTTATAATTCCAGATAGTGCGACTATCTTTGTATTTGCTAATGCAAATGAAAGACCTGCTATAGCTCCGGTTAATTCCACCAAAGCATCATTTAATCCAAGTACCATGGCACCAACATATTGAAGCCTCTCTTCATCAAGCATAGTGATAAGATCCATCTCATGAGTATGCTCATCTTCCTGTATCTTCAAAGCTTCTGGTATCTCCTGCTTTATAATCTCGTATTCTTTTTGCG
>JAQVAJ010000047.1 GCA_028690885.1 Clostridia bacterium | reverse complement strand
TTTTCCTTGTCGGAGAAAACTGGTCAAACACTACCAGTGTATATGAATATTATGAGGCTTTAGACTGCTTTGATTTTGATATGGCAGGTTCAGGTGGTGATGTAGCCCTTACTGTAAACGGAATTTTCAATTTAAATGATTATGTTAGAAACATATGCCGTTACAAGGAAAATGTGGAAATTTCCAATCCAGATGCAATATTAAAACCATTTATCTCTAACCATGATATGGATAGAAGTGCAGGTTATCTTTCCGTTAAGGAAAACAGAATGCACATGGCTGCAAATCTTTATATGCTTTCATCTGGTAACCCTTTCATGTATTATGGGGAAGAAATCGGAATGTATGGAAGCAGAGCTACCTCCTCCACTGACGCTAACAGGCGTTTAGCAATGCTTTGGGGAGATAAAGATACAGTACAAGATCCTCCAGGAACAACATTCCCAGCTGAAAGACAGATTAATGGTACAGTAAAACAGCAGATCAAACAGCATGACAGCCTTTACACATATTACAAAAAACTCATTGCTTTAAGAAAAGCAAATCCGGAAATTGCAGTCGGTGATTATATTCCGCTTAAGTTTGAAGGATACAATTTTTTTGGCGGGTTCCTTGTTCAATATGAAAACGTTACTAAAGGTGTTTTCCATAACCTATCGAATGAACCTATAACTATTGATCTGTCTACATATACCGATATTAAGTTAGATTCAATTAGCGGATATATAGGACAAGGCAAAGCTCGTCTGAATGGTAACATTCTTACACTTGATGGGTTGACATCTGTAATCCTAAAATAAACTGAAATAGTTGTGAAAAAGCAAAAGTTCACATTTTTTTCACAATTCAATTGAAATCTCTTGACTCTGTGTAAGGCCGTGATAAAATATAGTTGTTCATTTGGAAAAATATATCAATTGAAAATTGAGGAGGAATTATGAAAAAGTTCAAAGTTATCGCAATTGTATTAACATTGGTTCTAGCTCTTGGATCATTAGCCGCATGTACACCTGACACTATCCTTGAAAACACCGAAAAAGACTATTATGTTACCGGACAGTTCGCAGGATGGGGTGATGCTGTTGGAAATGATACTTATAAGATGACACCTGTTTCACTTAAGGATGCACGTGTTGCTGCACTTAAAGCTGATTTAAAAGGCGCGAAATATTTATACATACTTGAAAATGTAACCATTACTGCCGAAGGTGCAGGATGGACAGCACAGTATGTAGAAAATGGTGCTGTAAAAGAAGCTGATGGAAACCAGACAATGAAATGGTTACAAGTTTCAAAAGGACAGGAAGCTCCAGACTGGTGGGCACAGAGTCCTGAAAGCGGAGAAATTGTTTCTCTGACTCCAGATCTTCTTTGGATTCCTGGATTCACAGAAACTCCTGAAGTAGGTCCAGACTGGAATGGAAACCCTGTAGTACTCAAAGCCGGCACATACACTGTTGTATTTGCTATAGTTGAGAAAGAAGAAGGATTAGTTAAGGTAGCAGGCCTTATAGCCGAATAATTAACCAATAACAAACAAAGAAGCGGTTTAAAAGCCGCTTTTTTATTGTCTTGATTTGTTACTCCTTGTATTCACATATATGCTGTTAATTGTTGTTTCATTTAGAAACCTTATAGGGCATGAATTTATCTTAAATCATAATACTAAATTCTATTTTTATTGTATTTCATATATAGAATGTAAAAAAGTAATAGTCCAATAACAACCAGAGCTGCGGCTTGAACTACACACCATTGTCCTAATGACATAAGGTTATTCCCATATAGATATACGTTAAATAGTATGTTAGAAAAACTATCTGCTCCCATGAAAGCTAAAAATGCAGGAATAACTATAACTGGTAGCGTAATTGCAATCGTCATTATTCTTTCACCTGTAATATGAGATACAAAATTAATAATGCTAATTGAGATAACAATACCGATGAATTTAAGGATAAATAATAGTATGAAATATTCTGATATGCTTACATTAAGAGGGAAATTTTCCATACCATTTATACATGCTATAGGAGAATTAAAACATGCAAATCCGCTTTCTCTTGCAATTTTTATAATCAGTGGAATATATGCTGCTGACATCACAAGAAAAGCTATTATACAGGAGATAATGCTCTTATTAATAAAAGTTCGTTTTCTACCATGCACAGTGCTAGTTATGATACTATATGTATTATTTTTTTTCTCCATTGCGAAAATATCAACCGTACAAAGAATAACAAGTAAAAGTGAATACAATGCTGCCTTTCTGCTTAAATAATCATCATTGAAAAATTCGTTATATCCTTTTTCATAAACAAAAGATATTCTGTTTTTAATATTGATATCCTCTGTAGAATCTTTAAGCAGATTTAATGATGAATCTTTAGAAATCAAATTAAGTATTACTGAAATCTTATCCCTATTTAAACTGCTTGCATCCTGATTATTCTCTGTTTGCACTTCTTTCAGCATTTTTTCTAGAGTAAGTGTTTTTTCATTTGAAATAGGTCCTTCAAGTTTTTTCATATAATACATATATATGTAATCTTTTGTTGCAAGTCTTTGTTCCGGAGGATATGCTTTGACAGTTAGCAATTGAAACAGAAGGAAAATGATTAAGATTGGAAGTACAGGGTTGATTATGATGCATTTATATGCTTCGAAACAAAAGATTCCGGTATTTATCTTCTTTGCCTTACTTGTCTTGATTTTCCTTATATTTCTTTTTAAATACGACCCTTGTATATCTTTTTGTCCTTTGAAAATATTTATAGTTACCAGTGAAAGAATTACAGAACTTGTTATGACGGTTATGAAAAAAATCGGGACAAAAGATAAAGGATAACCAGCCATATTTATATTCAGATAATTACTTATAATTTTTCCTGCATCCAGAAGAAAGTATAGATTCAAATACTTAAATATACTAAAAAATGATACAGATGATATTGAGTTATGCATAACAATTGATATGGTGAAAATTGAAGCAACAATGATAACTCCCACTATTGAATCCTTAATTGATACAAAGATAAACATCATAAGTGTCAATACGAATATTACAGAAAGCATCAGCATAGGGATATAGACAATGAGATATTGAAGAACGCTCAGTTCAAATATACATGACTGAAACCCGAATACACTTTGTAACGGCATATTGATATCCCCAAATCCATATAAGACGTAACCTGTCAAGTAAGAAGAAACTGAAAGAAGAAATGTTGTAACTAAACCAAGTATCAAAGCACTGATTATTTTCGAGAGCATGAGATGTTTTCTGCCTTTACGCATTGTTCTAAGTAATGTTAAAGTATTGTTGTCCTTATCATGGATGTAGACAAGAAAACATATAAATAAACAGGCGACTAAAAGATATATAGGTGTTATACCGTTTTTAGTCGCTAAAGTTACGCCTTTTGAGCTGTTGAATCTTAAGTTTGAAATATTCAGGTTTGAAAATGCTTCTGCTGTCTTCTTTGCATTATGCTTCGCAAAATGCGAATCAGCAAACATAGGTGATGTCTGCATACGTATTGCAATTCTGTTTATTTCTTCCCTGTATTCATCATATGAGTATACAACATCAACTTCCTCTAGCTTCTGACGAAGAACTATCCCAATTGCATATGGATTTTTAATATAACCATCATATACTCCATTGTTGTAATCAGCGATTATTTTTTCGATATTATTTCCAGGATATCGAAGAACCAGTTTCTCAGGAGTCAAAGGTATTTCGCTTGTTAGAGATAATGCATATTCCATAGCAATAATATGCTCATTTAAAAAATCCTTAGCCTGATTTTCATCCAAATGCATAAGCTTTTCATCAATATCTCTGACGATGCTCAAATCCAAACTTGAGCCTGATGAAACACTCTCATTTATATAAAGAGTAATTACATTAATTGTAACTGCAATTATAAGGAATATTACTGTTGTCTTACTGACAAATGTTTTTTTTAACTCACATAACAGAAGATTCACTGCATAACCTCTGTTTCCCTCTCCTCTTCAAAAACCGAAAGATAAACATCTTCAATGGTAGCTCTTGTTTGCCTATGACTGTATTTGCTTAAATCAGATTCAGTCTGATGTTCATGAAGCAAGATACGCACTATCAGATTATCTACACTTTTTTGGATATTACAGACATTGAAAGATAAGATAATATCCAGAAGTTCTACTTCACTTGCTTCAATTTCATACACTTTATCTTCTAATTTTTTACATAGTTCATAAGGATAATCATAATTAATCAAAACACCTTTTTTTATAAGCATAACCTTTTTAGCAATATATTCGATATCTGAGACTACATGAGTAGCAATAATGACAATTCTGTTAAGAGCATAACCGGATATAAGATTTCTCATTCTGATACGTTCTTTCGGATCTAATCCGGCTGTCGGCTCGTCTAGGATCAAAATCTTAGGATCTCCCATAAGAGCCTGAGCAAGCATAATCCTTTGTTTCATTCCTCCAGAAAAAGTTCCTATCCGTCTATGTGCAACATCCAAAAGGTTAACGGATTTTAATATTTTAGGTACTTCATCTTCTATTCTCTTCTTATCCATTGCTTTTAGAGAACCGATATAGGACAAAAATTGAGCTGCAGTGAATGAGGGATATATACCATGATGCTGGGGCATATATCCTAACATAGACCTATAAGAATCCCCTATAGTTTTAATGCTCTTTCCATTAATATATACCGACCCTGAGTCACTTTTAAGACTGTCCGTAATGATTTTGATCAATGTCGATTTGCCTGCGCCATTGGGGCCTAGCAAGCCATATACTCCGTCATCAAGTACAGCTGTAAAACCATTAAGAGCTTTTATTAGACCATATGACTTATTTATATTCTCAAGCATTAGTTCCATAATTTTTAGCCTTTATCAGTAAATAACATTTATATCTACAAAATCATATGATTTATTTATCAGTGATTCTATCTTCATATATCTGTAACTGGCATGTTTACTGCCCTCGTCAAATTTATATAATAAAATAAATTCTTCATTCAGATTTATCAAATGAGTAACTAATCCTGTCTGTACTCCGCTATAATGCATATCACATTCATTTATCGTTTTCTCATCCGAATCATATATTACAAACTTCCATTCTGTCTCTTCGGGTATTTTACTTTCATTACTGTGAATAAAGAAATACTTACCGGAAATGCCTATCAATGTCCCATCCTGAATCTCAATACCAGATACGAAAATTTCATCTTCTAAAGTCATAAGATCAGTCCTTCTTATGTCAGGTGACGATTGCATTGGATTACTTTTTATATAGTACAAATACCCTTTGTCCATTACGCAATATGCTTTTTCCTGTTCATTTTTCATAGGTAGTGAAAGCGCTTCTAAAACAGTGAAATCAGAAAGACTTACCCGTCGTATTTCATAAACATTTTCATCCATATAATAATAATGAAGGACATTATTATAGACATAATAACTTTGTGAGATTTGATGTTTCTCATATGTTTCTATTTGAACAAGCTCTAGTGTATTGATATCAATAATTCCAGTAAAATACTTAATTTGTATTGTACTGACCGAAAGCTCATCTTCATTATCCTTTTTAACTAATTCCTTTCCTGTAAATACAAAAAGATTCTTATAAACTATTGCCTTATCAATAATTCCACCGCAATTTACCTGTCCTGCTTTTATTCTGTTTTCACCATCTAAATCTGATTTATATATATCCATTTTATTTATTTCGGATGGAAGCACAAACATATATAAATAATTATTAACAATTACTCCAGCTTCAAATGTCGTATTTTTTGGCGGTACTGCAGCACAAGACGGATTAGGGTTTGTTTGACTGTCATATTTCTGATGGGAGCACTCAGGACGGCTGCATACGACACTTCTTTCACCAGTTTTATAATCGTAATAAGCAAGCAACCCATCCTCGTATATTATCATTCCATTTTCGCCGTATGCAGATCCTTCATACGTAACAGCCGTATCGTTATTATTGCTTTGTTTTTTATTGCATCCACATAAAAAAGTTAATATAACCGCAATTAATATAATCAGTAGATAAATTCTCTTATTTGTATTCATGATTCAATCCTTATCTCTGGGCTTACTTTCTATATATTGCCCAAGTTGCTTATTTATATCCTGTAAAAACCTGCTATACCCTAATGCATCCAATTGCGTTATTACATTTTCAAGTTCAGACAGAAAATTATCAGAATGTGTAGCCCATAAACTATCTGCTTCTTTACATAATCTGCTTATTTCTTCAAATTCATATTCCATTTTCGTAATATCTGGTTCAAAACCATAATTAGGAGGAATATACGCATCACTCATTGCATCTTTAAAATCAGATATCCTTTTTTCTCCAACTCTATTTGGATATAACATATGAGACGCAGTAAGCACGGAAGTGCTATAATTTCCGTTTTGTTTTACAAGACCATTTTCACATTTATAGTTTTTACCATAATATATTAGGTTTGAAAGATGTGGGTCTGTAAACAAAGTAGACAGAAAATCAAATGCACTTTCACCATTTTTCGTCCATGAAGCTATACCTATAAGTTTGTTTCTACTGTCGTGCAATATATATCTGCTTATTTCAACTGGTATATATTGAATATCATCTGAAGAATCGTTAGAATAGTCTTGATAACCAGGTACAATATATGAAATATATGGAGCAAATGCTATGCTTGCAGAGGCGGAACCGTCAGTATTATATACAATACTTGTGTTAAAATACCCTCTTGCAGCCCATTTTGCAAGTATTTTGTTTATTTGTAAATAATCAGCATCCTTAAATCTGTTTATTACTGCCGGATTGTTATCTGCATCATATTTATATGAAATAGTCGAATTACTTTTATCAGTAGTTATCCCGGCTAATTCATTATATGCAGAGTAATCTAAGAATTTACGAATAAGCATCAAATCACTGCTTGTTATCTCTGTTTTATAGTCGTCAAATATCTCGTCAAAGAAAACATCAATTTCATCAATCGTATCAAGCTCGGAAATATTGACTTCATATTTATTTATTATGTCATTTCTCAGATAAAAAATGAAACTGGATGCTATCTCATTGTTATATACACCATATATACCGTTATATTTATCAAATAAACTCCAGTATTCGTCTGGAAAAAGCCCATATAATTTTTTATCTTCATCATCTAACAGGAAATCTGTAATATCCAGTAAAAGATCATTATTAATTTCATCTGCTCCAGATTCTTCAATTGCAGTATAATTTACCTGTACTGTCACATCATTTTCTTCAATAGAAAAAGTTCCTTTTATATTTGCAATAGAGCTGATGATATCAGCCTGTATTCCCGAATTTTTCATATCTTTCATGAATTCGAAATAATAAGCATATATTTCTGTGAATTTAAAATATTGTTTTGCATTATTATCATCACCAAGAGCTTTATAATCCTCTGCTATCTTGTCAACTATAGCATCCTGTCGTATAAATCTGATAACATAATCTTTCCCAAGTGAAATTAAGTAATCATTATATGCAACTATTAGTTCATCACTAACAATACTGGTATAGAATTCACTGAATGGTTTTGGGTTTGAATTATCTAGGTTATTTATGTATTGCAATATGCCAAAATAATCAAAATATAACCATACAAGCATTTTCTTTTCTGGCCACATAGCCTGATAATCCAAATTGCCCTCTGTATCATATTTTATACTCCTATCGACGGAAGTGGAGTGTGTTGGCAATAAGGAAGCATAGGAATCTGTCACCAAAGAAGGTGATGCGTCCAATGAAGGCGTAGTACTGGTGTTTACCTCATTATTATTGATACATGAACTCAATGAACTCAATAATAATATAATTAATATAATACATATACTCTTTTTCATTTTAAATTAATTTAATTCGATGCAGATAGATAATTATTATCACAACTTCCATTTATATAGCCATAATGATAACTATCTGCTCTTGTAAACGTTCTGGCACCTGAGGGTAGAATTAAAACTGCAGCAACACCATCTACATAATCTTGATGCTCAGAATAATTTGAACTGTATTCATTACCATAATAATCTACAAACCAAACAGTTCCACTAACTCCCGCGCTCAAGTTTATCGTAGGAGGTATAGGATCAAGATTTGTATCTGCAGTTACAACTAAATTACCAACACTTAATGATCCACTCCAATATCCTGAACTTAAAGGTTCACTAAATGAACTGCTACCAGCAAAAACTGATAATGCTGTAAACAACAAAATAAAAAATAATAAAATTGAAAACAATTTCTTTTTTTTCATAATATAGTCCTCCTGTTTATGTGATACAAAAAAATTATAGTACCCGTCTTTGACAGTTAGCACCATAATCTTTAGGAGCAAATACCGTATACAATCAAAAACAATCCCTTAAATAAGGGATATTTTTTTAAAGAAAAAGCTTGACAAAATATTTTCTAAGAGGTATAATAATGGTGATAGTGGTGACATTAATATACAGGAGGTTCCCATGGCATATTT
>JAQVAJ010000046.1 GCA_028690885.1 Clostridia bacterium | reverse complement strand
ATAATCAATAAAAACAATATCCAGATTTTCAGAACTTTTAAAACGTCTGCATTTCGACCTTATATCTGCAACAGTTATTGATGATGTATCATCAATAAATATTTTAGCTTCATGAACAACACCTGCAGTAGCTGTTACTTTAGCCCATTCATTCTGGTCTGCTTCACCTTTTTGAAGTTTTAGATTTGATACTCTCGCTTCTGAAGCAATAATCCTATCAGTAAGCTGTTCGCCAGACATTTCTAAACTTAAAAATAACACCTTCTTACCTTTTCTGATAGCCATGTTCTGAGCCATATTCATTGCCAGTGTTGATTTTCCCACTGAAGGTCTTGCTGCTATCAAAACGAAATCCCCAGGTTGAAAACCTAAAATATTTTTATCAAGGTCCGCAAAGCCTGTTTCAATCCTTTCAGGCATTCTTTTTGTTTTACTTATTTCTCTAAAATATGTCATGCGTTGTATAATAAGGTCACTAATTTTCCTTACACCCTGTGTGTCAGATTGTTCAGATAAATCAAAAAGTTTTTGTTGTGAATATTCTAAAAGTTCCTTTGCGTCTTTTGAATCCTTATATCCTTCTTCAAATACTTCAGCACTTACGGTAATTAAAGATCTGAGTATGTATTTATCAAATATAATTGAAGCATAATATTCGGCACTGGATGATGATACTATCTGTGATGCCAGTTTGTTAAGATATTCAACTCCACCTGATTCATTTAGTGTGTTATCTTTCTTCATCTGCTCGGATACAGATATTATATCAACAGGTATTCCACTCATAAAAACTGCCTGCAAACTTATATATACATTCTGATTTGCTTTATTATAGAACATAGATGAGTCAATTCTTTTTTGAACAGGTTCAAAAGAAGAGCTGTCTAGAAGTAAGCAACCTAATACATACTGCTCAGCTTCTTCATTGTGTGGAGGAATCCTTTTTACACTGTTAGTCATTTTATTTTTTCTCCGTAACAACAATATTTATACTTATGCTTACATCACTATGGACTTTAATAGCAACATTTGTCGTGCCAATGCTCTTTATAGGTTCGTCAAGATGAATTTTTCTTTTATCAATTTCAGTCTTGTGTTGTTTTTTTATTGCATCAGCTATATCTTTAGTTGTAATAGAACCAAAAAGTTTTCCGTTTTCTCCAGCTAGCATCTCCATCTTGACTTCTTTATCTTCAAGTTTTGATTTTAATATATTGGCTTCTATAAGCTCTCTATCTCTTTTACTATTATATGACTGAATTTTATCCTTCATAATATTCAGATTCTTTGCGTCAGCTTCAATTGCTAACTTTTTTTTAAACAGAAAATTTCTTGCATATCCGTCACTGACATTAATTAATTGATTCTTTTTCCCTAAGCTTTTAACATCCTGTGTAAGTATTACTTTCATAATTTCCTCCGAATTAGTCAGTCATTTAATGTTATTATAAACCACAATAACACGTTTTATATAAAAACATCATTTGCGATGTTATAATCATAACATGAAAAAGGTTTTATCTGCAATATTAACACTTATCATATTATCTGCTTCTATTAATGTTTTCGCATCATCAGAAGCAATAGAGAATTCATTGGATACAGCCAGCGATAATTTAATTATGAACAAATCATCTATAGACATTTGGAATAGTCAAAATGATGATATCAATATAGGATACACAATATCCAAAAATGAGCTTATTAATAAAATTGATTCCTTAAGCATTATTTCTTTTTCAAAAAGGTTTATAAAAACTGATGACAAAAAACTTTTTGAAGCTGATACTCATTATTACAATAAACTTATAGAGAATATAAACTACAACAATATAGAAACTGAAAATATAGTTGAGTATGGCATTATTCTTGCAAGAACACCCTTAAAAACATGGCCAACTATGGATGAAGCTTTTTCTAATCAATCATCTGCTTATGACAGGTTTTTAGAATCGACACTTTATCCATACGAACCGATAGCTATTCTTCACGAAAGTAAAGATAAAAAATGGCTTTTTGTAAAAATGTATAATTATGAAGGATGGGTACAAAAAGAAGATGTTGCTTATACTTCATTTAACATACTTAACTTACTTATAAACAATCATAATTTTATAGTCATAACAGAACCTAAAGCATATACAAAATATTCAAATAGAGAACTTGACATGGGATGTACTTTCCCATTATTGAAAAAGAACAATGAGTATTTTACAGTGCTATGCCCTCAAAAAAGAGCTGATAATTCTCTTTACTTTACTTTTGGATATATTCCAATAGAACATGGGAGTATTAATTATCTGCCATATACACAGAAAAATACATTATCTCAAGCATATAAATTTATTGATGAGCCATATGGCTGGGGTGGCATGAATGGATATCGCGACTGCTCTGCGCTTGTCATGGATATTTACAGATCAATGGGCATAAAGCTAAAACGAAATACTGACCAGCAAGAAATCATGTCACCTATAAATATTTCAGTATCCAAAATGAGTGAAGCTGATAAAATAAATCAGCTAAAGACTCTTCCAGCTGGTTCTTTAATATTTATGAACGGACATGTCATGTTATACATTGGAGCATATGAAAACACTCATTACATCCTTCATGATACTCCTGGCTTCTACAACGATTATGGATATAACCCTGTAGACAGTGTAACTGTTACAAAAGTGGATATAAGAAACTCTCAAGGCTATACATATATAAGCCAGTTTACAACATTTTTATATATATCAGAAAAAGACACAGAATAGAGATTTTCAGTTCACCTAAAAATTATGGTTATAAGATAAAGTATGCCTAAAACTAAAGGTTGATGAATTATATAAATCCACAAAGAGACTCTTCCAGCTTTGGCTAAAAATAAACATCTTTTTTTAGAAAAAAATGTTTTTATTGGTTCTCTTTCAACATAGTCAATAAGATAGAATCCTATAACGAAAAAACATATCCAGGGCAATAGTGGATAATAATCAGAAGATATAATTATATCTTTAATCTTGAGCCCTAAAAGATGTGACAGTCCACCACTCATGATTTCATATGGTATATCGAACACTTTTAATCCAAAAAAACTAATTTCTCTTTCATATATATTCCATGTTAAAACTGCTATGAGAGCATTAATGGAAATAGCGATTGTTGCCGGTATTTTTTTTAAAATAGGACTAAGTAACTCTATTAAGATAATAGCAAAAGCAAGATGATGAAGAATACCCGCATATACAACAAACTGAGGTACAACAACATCAGTTACAAGAGTCAGGCCTACTGCTACGGCCATAAGTTTGAGACCTCTTGATATATTATCTTTAGAGTATTTTGACACCATACCTGAAATAAGTATGAATAGTATTGCTCCAATATCAGAAATTGTATTAACTAAAGCTGATTCTACCCATAGCATATCAAATCCAAAGATATGATACATATCAAAAAGCGTATGAGACACTACGACTCCTAATATTAAAAAGCCTCGAATCTCATCTAGTAAATATAATCTCTGTCTTTCACCTTTTTTCATATATGAATAATAATATATTTTTAGAATAAAAAAAAGACCGGTTGAAAAACCGGTCATTAATTTTTTCAATAATTTTGTTATTTGCTTTCAATTTCACCAGTAGGTTCTGAATCAGTTGAAGAATCATCTACTGTTTCCACATTTCTAACTGCCCATTTTTTCATGCTCATTTTAGTTCTCTCAATTGATGTCTCAATTACTATCTCATCGTCTTTAACATTAACTATATTACCGACTATACCGCCGATAGTACATATGATATCACCGGTTTTCAGTTCAGAAAGCATTTGTTTTAGTTTTTTATCCTTTTTCCTTTGTGGTATAAGGATTACAGCATACATTACAACAAAAACAACCACTATAAGAATTAATGATGTCCAGTTAGTGCCGCCTGTCTCTGTTGCTGTTTCAGCTAATATTAGGTTAAACATTTATATATCCTCCGATTTTTATTTAGAATATCCATACTTTTCATAGAATTCATCTCTGAAATCTAAAAGTCTGTCCTCCTTTATAGATTGCCTTATTTTAGCCATTAAGTCAAGTAGAAATTTCAAATTATGCAATGTTGTAAGATTTAGTGCTAAAATCTCATCATTTTTTAATAAGTGCCTGATATAAGCTTTTGTAAAGTTTTTACATGCATAGCAATCACATTCCGGATCCATCGGAGTAAAATCTTCTGAATACTTAGCATCTCTTACAATTACCCTTCCATGGCTTGTCATTACAGTACCATTTCTTGCTATTCTAGTAGGCAATACACAATCAAACATATCAATCCCTCTTATGGAACCCTCTATAAGGTAATCAGGAGTTCCAACTCCCATCAGATATCTTGGTTTGTCAAAAGGCATAATAGGTGTAACATATTCTAGCATTTCATACATAAGATTGGCTGGTTCTCCTACACTTAACCCTCCAATTGCATATCCAGGAAGATCAAATGATGTTATCTGCTTAGCGCTCTTAATACGAAGATCTTTATACATACCTCCCTGTATGATACCGAAAAGAGCTTGGTCATTAGGCCTTTTATGACTTTCAATGCACCTTTCCAACCATCTTGTAGTACGTAGCAATGAATCATCTATATAGTTTCTTTCAGCAGGATATGGAGCACATTCATCAAAAGCCATTATTATATCAGCACCTAGATTATTTTCTATAGACATTACTTTTTCAGGAGAAAACATATGAGAAGACCCATCTATATGACTTCTAAATGCAACTCCTTCTTCAGTAATTTTTCTTAAGGAATTTAAGCTAAAGACTTGAAATCCCCCACTGTCTGTTAAAATAGAACGATCCCAATTCATAAATTTATGAAGTCCCCCTGCTTTAGCAACCAGCTCGTCAGATGGCCTAAGATACAGATGATATGTATTTGACAGGATTATATTAGCTCCTATTTCTTTTAAGTCTCTAGGAGTCATCCCTTTAACTGTAGCTGCAGTTCCAACCGGCATAAAAACCGGTGTTTCAAAAGAGCCATGAGGAGTATGAACAATTCCTAACCTCGCTCCTGACTGTTTGCATGTGTGTATATGTTGATATGTAACTGGGTATTTATTCATTATATAATCCTTTTCTTTTAGAAATATTAGCAGATTAAGAAGGTTTTGTAAAATATTCCATTAATTATCTATAAACATAGCATCACCAAATGAAAAGAAACGATATCTTTTCTCTATGGCTTGTTTGTATGCATCTAATACACTATCTTTTCCTGCTAAAGCGCTTACAAGCATTATTAATGTTGACTCGGGAAGATGAAAATTAGTTATTAAGTTATCTACTACTTTAAAAGTATAACCTGGATAAATGAATATATCCGTTTCACCCTGTTTTTCACATAGCATGCCGTTTGAATCAGATGCTCCTTCAAGAACTCTTAAACTTGTAGTACCACATGCAATAATCCTTCTTCCTTCTTTTTTTGCTGCATTTATAAAATCTGCTGATTCTTTAGAGATATAGTAATGCTCTGAATGCATTTTATGATCTTCTATGTTGTCTGATTTAACTGGTCTGAATGTACCTATACCTACATGCAAAGTGACTTTTACGATATCTACACCTTTTTTTTGTATCTGTTCAAGTAAGTCTTTAGTAAAATGAAGACCTGCCGTCGGTGCAGCAGATGAACCGCTGCTTTTAGCATATACTGTCTGATATCGGTCATTATCTTCCAGTTCTTCTGTAATATATGGAGGAAGTGGTACTATACCAATTTTATCAAGAATTTCCTCAAAAATACCTTCATATTCGAACCTGACTATTCTATTTCCGAAATCTACTACTTCTAAAACCTGTGCTGCTAATATTCCATCTCCAAAAACAAATCTTTTTTCTGGTGTAGCTCTTTTTCCAGGTCTGGTAAGCACTTCCCAATCTGTTTCATTAAGTCTTCTAAGAAGTAAAAATTCAATCTTTCCCGTAGAATTCTCTTTATGTCCGATTAGTCTTGCAGGAATGACTTTGGTTTCATTAAGAACCATACAGTCACCTTTATTTAAGTATCCTAATATGTCTACGAATGATTTGTGCTCCACTTTTTTTGAACTCTTACTTAGAACAAGAAGCCTTGATGAATCTCTTTTATCTAAAGGATGTTGAGCTATTAATTCTTGTGGCAGGTCATAGTAAAATTCGCTTTTTTTCATACTACCTCAATGTAACTGATTCCAGCATAACACCTGTATAGAAATATTTAATGATCTGTTCATATGTATATCCTGCGTCAGCCATATTAATTGCTCCCCACTGTGCCATTCCGACACCATGACCCGAACCTCTGCCAGATATTGATATCTCATCAGTATTATCTGTCATTAATGAAACAGTCACTATTCCTAAATTAGTCTGTACACCTATTGTTTTTGAACTTATCAATGATGTGTTATATATACCTCTAATGCTGGCATAATCCAGTGTCTGGTCAGTTGCAGCACCTGAAGCATTAGCAACCTTTATTGTTGACTGACCGCCTAAAACAAACATCTGACTTGGAAGAAAATCTGGAAAAGCATTTCTAACATTTGATTTCAGGAATGTAGCTGAGCCTGTGCTTCCATTTACAGTCATTGAAAGAACCCTTCCTGTGTGTGAACTTGAATCAATAGTTATCTTTATCACATTTCCAATTCTGTATCCAAGTTTATACATATGGTCGGTCATTTGTTGAGTAGAGTATGAATAAGACCATGTCCTATTGATATCATATGCATCTACAACAGCTTTAAGGTACGATACGGATGTAACCCAAACATTTTCAGAATTTTCCGTATACCCACCTGATGAGCTGAAATAGTATGGTGTAACAACTTTTCCATTATATGTTACAACGGTTCCATATGTCTCATTTGTTGCCTGATTAGTACGATAAGTTTCGGCTTTATACCCTCCGTATACTTGACAGCATGTCGTTGCACATACATCAAATCCATATTCCTGATGCTTATTCTGGCAAAGCGCATAAGTCCTTGCAACAACGGCCTGAGCCTTTAAAGACTCCATAGGTGAATTGCTTCCTATTTCTAATGCGACTACTCCATATACATAATACTCAAGCAACAGGTTATTCAATACACACAATTCACTTGATTTAAAGATAGTGAATTCCAAATTCCCTCTATATGGTTTGTTGTCAATATACATATATGATGTGTTACTTGTATTAATAGTTTTTGCTATAACAGGCGCAGAAGGGTTGTCACAGGCAAACAAAATTCTGCTGGTATCTTTATCTCTTACCAGTATTCTCGCACTTGAAGGATATGTAATTGTCGAGTAACTACCCGGATATCTTGCAACTACAGATGCTATAGCATTCATTGCAGAATCAGATGATGCGTAACTGCCAAGCCATACCTGCCAGAATCCTGAAGCTGAATATACAGGAAAAGTCGAAGCACCTGCTGCAGACAAAGCCACAGCCATATCATAAGCTTCTTTGTATGATGTATAATTATCATCTCTTACAATATGATATGAATATTCACCATTATCTTTTGCTACAACAAGTGTTTTGTCCGAGGAAGCAAAATCTATCTCCTGATTGTTTATATTTATAGTCATATTTAATCCAAAAGGACTGGATATTGTATATGATTGTTTGGCTGTATCGCCAAAGAAAAGACCTACCTGCAAATACAAAGGAGCATAAATTACTGCATTTGCTACATTTGCATATGAGAAAGACAACAGACATATCATTGCCAGTATTATTGAGAACCTTTGCCTTTTTTTCTTATTCATGAGAAATCCTTTCAATGTTAATCGACCATATCTTTAGTATTTATCTTAATTATATTAAAATTGGTGATAATTACAAGCAAAACAGATAAATCAATTAGAGTTTTTGAAACTTTTTTACTCCTTTTGTTTTCACAAAAAACCAAATCATATAAGTTAATAGTGCATAAACTCCAGATACAAGTAAAATAAATAAATTAACATTTACATTCACAATTGGAGATATAATCATTGGCAGTACTGCCAATAGCATACCTGCTAAGATTGTTAAGCCTACTGAAGCAGATTGTTTTACCACTTCTGTGGGTGATTTGAATTCAATCTTAGGGAAAAGAAGATTCATAAATAATCCTAAAACTGATGACAAGAATCCATATGCTATAACAAGAATAAAAATTACAAACCATTCAAAAAAATTAAGACCTATTCCAATATAAACTAAAAATGAACTTATTATTCCTATAGGCAGAGTAACAGCTAATCCAAGCATCATTTTTCCCATAAAAATCGTTTCAGGTTTTACAGGTAATGATTTAATAATCCATAGGTTTTTACCTTCTAAAGATATAGATGAAGCAGTTGTAGAACTCATCATAATACAGAATCCAAAAAACAACGCTATTGCAACCATTTTAAAATCAGCTGGGTTAAATCCTAACTCTGAAAATTCAGAAAAAACTGAATTAAAATCAAAATCTGACACCAGTAAAGCTATACTTGCAACAAAAAGCATTACCATGCCAAAAAAAGTATTTACAATATAAATTGTACAGTGCGTGTATGCTCTTAACTCTTTTTTGAAAATAGCTATTA
>JAQVAJ010000045.1 GCA_028690885.1 Clostridia bacterium | reverse complement strand
TTCATCATTACTCCAGCAACTGGAAAAGCTGCGTATAAGGGTCCAGCTGCAGCTGAACCTAATAAAAAAGCTATTAGGACTCCTTTGATTCCAGACCCTTTTCCCATAAATTTAACCATAGTAGTTCTATCTACCCAAACATCGAGTAATCCTAACAGAACAAAGATAGGCGGTATAACAAGCAGCATCTCAATTACATTCTGTTTTGAAATCTCTAATGACCTTTTACCTATTTCAGGAAATATAAGTCCAATGACTACATTAACAATCAGTAATAATAAGAATATCCAATATCTTTTAAGTATATTTTTAATCATAATATCACCCCTATTATCAATGCAGCAATAAGTGAAAAAGCATATGCTGAAACATTTCTTATAACAGCAGCTTTCTTACCAAATGTTTTTATTTCCAATGGCAGGGTAATTATACCAACCATCATTAAAGATGCTACAAAAGCCGCAATCTGCATATACCCTGCTCCACTGTTTAGTAAAGCTGCTGCAAGCGGGAAAGCTACGAATCCAGGTATCAAAGTTATTGCTCCGATAAGCGATGCTCCAATAACTCCAAAAAAACCGGAATTACTGCCTAAAAGCACCTGTATAGTGCTTGGACTCAGTATTGCAAAAATAATACCTATTATAACCAATATTGCTAGAAACTGAGGAAGTATATTCTCAAAAGACTTCCATGCTTTCGTTAAGGCCATTTTCGTTTTTTGTCTATCCTTAAAAAATGATACTGATAACCCTATTACAGCTAAACCGTAAATGATATATGTAAACATATGTATCCTACCTTATCTTCTTTAGTATTTTTAAAACTTCATCTGTTTTAAGAACTTTGCCATAAGATACAACCTTTTCATCAACAACCAGTGCAGGAGTACTGATGACTCCATAAGCTGCAATTTTTGCAAAGTCTGTAACATGGTCAATAGTATCATTCATATTTAGCATATCAAGAGCTTCTTTAGTTGCTTTTTCCAGTTCATTACACTTTTTGCAACCACTTCCAAGTATTTTCACTGAAGCATTTTCAAAGATTTCTTTACTTTCCTTTTCTACTGACTCTGAATTACAGTTACAGCAACTGCAACATTCTTCCTTCTCTTCTTTTTTCTTAAACTTATCAAATAGTCCCATACTTTTTTTTGTATGATACAGTTATAACCTGCTCATACCTCTCCTTTTATATTATTTAAAAACCCAGATAGAACATATATAACCCTATTACTAATATGATCAATCCCATTACTATGCTTAATATTTTGCTTGCTTTTCCATATTTTTCGCTAGAGGCAAGCTTTTGAACAAAACCTACTGAAGTTCCTGCAACAACCGAAAGCACTCCATGGCCTATTGAATATAGTATAAACAGGAAAGCTCCCCATAATATACTGTTCTGTGTTGCAACTATGGCTATAAGCGCTACTAAAACCGGAGTTGCGCATGGTGAGGAAAATACTCCAGCTAGCATTCCAGCAATAAATGCGCCTATTCCTCCTTTTTTCGTACTTTTTGACAGCAAATTACTTGATGGTATGAATTCAAAAATTCCCCATGTCTGCAAAGCCATTAAAACCATAAGAACACCTAAGATAATATACCACCATGAACCTGTAACGCCTACAAGTTTGCCTGCAAGTGCTGCAATCACTCCTATTGCTGTAAATGTTAAAGCAGTGCCTAAAACATAGATTATTGAAAGCTTAAATGCTTTTTTTGAATCATTTTGCGCTGTACCTCCTACATATCCCACAACCAATGGTATTGAAGATAAAGAACATGGCATAAAAGAGGTTAAAACACCTGCAATCAATGCAAGCAAAGGGGTAAGCCACCCTATATCAGTAAGTAACGGTGCAATTTTATCAAGTAATTCTGTCATTGGCTCACTCCCATATCTTCAAGTATTTCTAAAAACTGAGTCTTAGTCAGTACGCCTTCATGCGCAGTGTATGCATGTTCACCTGTTGTGTTGTAGTTATATACAGCAAAAGGAATATTTACATTCTTACTTGGCACATATGGTGTTCCATCTGCATTTATAAAAATCTGTGTAGGTAATACTGAAACTGGAAAACCCTGCACAGCTTCTCCATATTTATATACGTCAATATACTTGATTATTACTCTGCCATACATATCTTTATGCATATTTTTCAAGGTCGGATGAAAACTTATACAGGGAAGACAGGAATCAGAACCGAAATCCAGCACTATCGGCAATCCATACTGAGTAAGCTCCTGTAAATCCAAAGTTTTAGCATCTAATTCAAAATGCGCTTCTTCCATTGGAGTTACTAAAGCATCTGATTTGTAATCCTCATTCTTATCCAGCACCAAATTTTTGAGCATCCATACTCCAACTATTAAAATCAGTATAATAACTGGTACAAAGATTTTCAGATATTTCTTCTTTTTTATATTATCCACATGTACATCCTTTCCCGCAATTACAACCATTGCTTCTACTTTTATCTTTACCTTCAAAGAATGTCAACAGATTTTCTGGTATAACATATTTATTCTCAACCCTTTTTATATCACAACAGGATTCAATTTGTTTAAGTATACTTTCAGATACCATTTCAACAGTCGGGACATCATATACTTCACCTTCATACTCATATGCTCTGCATTTCACAGATTCAGATGCAATACTTGAACAGCATCCACACTCATTTTCATAAACTGTTGAAAAAATATCATATCCGTTTATGCGTATAGTAGGCGAACTTACAAACCTAAACTTAGTTGCCATCAGCTGATTTTCTATCTGAGTTTTTCTATAAATGACTTCAAATCCTTTTTTTTCTAATTCTTCAGATACATTATCTATAGCTTCTTTTAAAATCTCTTCTGTATCAATGCACCTGTCACATACTTCCTGGTCCAGATAAAGATATTCAATAATTACTTTTTTCAATGAGCCGCATGAACATGTACTTTTCTCTACAGAATTTGTCTGTTTTGCTTTTGGAGTCCACCCTGTGTCATCACCTACATATTCGATTGCGCCAACTGGACAAATATTCCCACATCCATGACATCTGTCAATACAGTTGTCAGGCATGAGTACAACCGGTACTGGAGCCTTTTTCATGTCATAAACTGAATGTGTACACTTTCTAATGCAATTTCCACATTCCAAACATTCTGAATAATCAATTACCGGATACCACTTTTTTGCCATTTTTCCTCCTAAATAAATAAGCCTTGAAGAGCATTAAACAAGAAACCTATTAAAATTATACCTACTGATACAATCACCGTAAATACAACTAACAGTTTTGTCTTTACTGCTTTTTTCAGCATGATGAGAGAAGGTAATGATAATGCAGTAACACCCATCATAAATGAAAGTATTGTACCAATTCCTACTCCTTTTGCAAACAAAGCTTCAGCTATAGGTATAGTACCGAAAATATCAGCATACATAGGTATGCCTATGACTGCAGCTAAAACAGGAGAAAACGGATTATTTGATCCAAGAACTGTCTGTACCCATATTTCTGGAATTACATTATGAATAAGAGCTCCGATAAGTACTCCGACTAATATATATGGAGCTACTTTCTTAACTGTTGCTGCTAACTGCTCATATGCATATTTGAGCCTGTCTTTTATCTTCATTTCCTGATCTTCAATCTGTACTGAGTTAGCATTTTTTACAAACTGTTCAACATATTTGTCCATTCCTGTTTTTTCAATAATGGTCCCTCCGATTACTGCAAGAACAAGACCTACGATAACATAAGTTATTGCGACTTTAAATCCAAATATGCTTGTAAGTAATACCAAAGAACCTAAATCAACTAAAGGTGAAGATATTAAAAATGAAAACGTTACTCCTACAGGTAACCCGGCAGATGTGAAACCAATGAACAAAGGTATTGATGAACAGGAGCAAAAAGGCGTTACTGTTCCTAAAAGAGCTGCAAGTATATTCGCACCAATACCTTTGAATCTACCCAATATTCTTTTCGTTCTTTCAGGTGGGAAGTAACTTTGAATATATGAAATTATGAAAATCAGGAAGGATAAAAGTATAAGAATTTTTATAACATCATAAATAAAAAATCTTATACTCGCAGCATACCAGGTATCTAAATCCATACCAAATCCTTCAAGCATAGCTGCTACTAATCTGTCCAGCCATTTCATTCCAAGTATCTCATTCTGTACAAAAAGCCCTATCGCTTTTAAAGTTTCCATAAAACCTCACATTGACAATCATCAATGTGATAATTTTACACATTACATTGATATATGTCAATATGTTATTTCATAAATATTCCTCAGAATCACCTCATCTATGATAAAATATTAATATATTAAAAAAATAGGAAGCATATTATGAAAAACATCTATGAGCCAATCAAAACAAAGAGAAGAAATATCATTTTAGATACCGATATAGGACCTGACTGTGATGATGCAGCAGCAATTGCTATACTATTTGAAATGCAGAAAGAACATAATTTGCATATATCAGGTATTGTAAACAGTTCTTCTAACCCTTATGGTACTAAAGCAATAGAAACTTTGTGTAAGTATTATGAATATAATGATATACCAATTGGTTCATATGGCAAACCTGACGGACTTGGAGATCAGGTAAAATATAATAAATATCTTGCTAACAATATTCTTCCAACTCTTAAAGGAAAAGGTAATCCAAAAATGGATTCTTTAAAGTTATACAAAAAAGCTCTGGAAAGCTCTGAAGATGACGGTACAGTTATCATAACAATAGGTTCTTTTTTAGCAATAAGCGAGGCATTGAAAGCTTATCCTGAGCTTTTCGAAAAAAAAGTTTATGCGGTAATTTCCATGGCTGGTCGTTTTATAGAAAGAAAAAAAGAGTTTAATGTCGAGTGGAATATTCCTGCATATTTCGGAGTATCCGGACACCTAAACCGGAATTATTCGGACAGCATTCCGGAAACATCCGGACACCCTGCCGTTAGTTCTATCTTAAGGCAGCAACGCGTCATTTTCAAGGCTCTTCATGACTTTTTTTGCTGCGATTTCCCTCATTGATACCTTGGAATCAAGTTCAATGGTGTACGAATTATGTATTACCCTGTCAAGTATCGCATCAGCGATGGTTGGGTCCGGGAATAATTCATACCACATCGTATGCGATACCTGTCCCGACAGTATAGTCGAGCTTTTGCCGTATCTGCCTTCAGTTATTTCCAGAACATCCCTGCTTTCTTCAAGCGTGTAGGATTTAAGCCCTATGTCATCAAGAATCAGCAGCCTGGCTTTGTTCAGGCTTTTTATGAACCTGTTGTATTTATTATCCAGTTTTGCCTGCTGTATTTCCAGAAGCAGTTCAGGTATCCTGTAGTACCTTACGGTCATTCCCTGTCTGCATGCAGCCGTGCCTAGAGCGCATGCAAGATATGTCTTTCCTGAACCGGTCTTGCCTGATATTACGACATTAAGCTTCTGCTCAATATATGCGCAGGAGGAAAGTCCGGTTATTGTTCTTCTGTCTATCTGCCTTCCGGACGAATAGTCAATTTCTTCTAAGCATGCATTGACGCCGAATGATGCTGCAGCTATGAATCTTTTGATTTTGCTGTTCTTCTTTGCCATCCATTCCTTGTCAACCATGATGCCGAGCCTTTCCTCGAAGGAGAGGTCCCTGTATATGTCATCAGGCTCGCTCAGCATCTGGGCCATTACCTTTAGTTTCATATCGCGTAGTTTTGCTGCAGTCTGGTTGTCAAGCATCTGAACCACCTCCTCCGATAAACGCCTGATTGCCGCGTATGTTGGAATGTGCTATCACCTTTTCAGGCGCAGGCTCTTTTCCAGAGAGCTTCTGCTTGAGCAGGATACTGAAATACTTGCAGGAAGTGATGCTTCTCTCGTTTGCCTCAATGCTGGCTTCTTCGACTGCCGCTGGCTCGTTACCTTTGATATTGCTCATAATACCCATGCAGGTCTTGTACGCCTGAACTGGATATTCGTATCTGTCCAGCACGTTCTGGATAAGCTGCCTGGTATGCCTGCCGTATGTCGCAGCCCAGTTAAGAAACCTTTCATTTGACCAGCCGCTTACCGCCCGATGGTTTTCAGGCATATGTTCGGGCAATGTCGAGTAGTGCCTGTATTTCTCGTAATTGCGCTTATGCACTGCTATACACTCATTATCTATGAATATCTCAATCATTCTGCCTGTTATGCGCAGCCATGCGCTCTGATTCACGTAAACATGGCTTACACTGTAAAACTTGCGTTCATATTCGACATGGTAGTTGAACTGGACTCTAGCTTCCTTCCAGACAGCGTACTCATACGGATATTTCGGTAAAGGCTGTAGGTATGGCTTGTCAATCTCCTCATATGCGGAGCGCCTGTTTCCCGGCATCTTCTGGAAGGGGCGTTCAGCCAGTTTTTCGAGCTCGATCCTGATCGCATCGTTAACATCCTTGATTCCGAAGAACTGAATATTTCGTAATGAGGCTATTATTCGTCTGGAAACGTTCTGTACCGCATTCTCGTCCGCTCCCTTATCGCGAGGCTTGTATGGCCTTGCTGCAATGACTGTCGTCCCGTAATGCTTTGCCATTTCCAGGTAAGCCCTGTTTATTACGGGATCAAACAAATCTGTTTTCGTCACTGCAGTCTTCGCATTATCGGGAATCGTTATTTTAGGGACGCCCTGGAAGTAGCTATATGCTCTTACATGGCCTTCTATCCAGTTCTGTTCCTTTTTGTTTTCAAAGGCATAACAGAAAGGATAATTGCTTGCAGGCAATACTGCGACGAATATGCTGGCTTCGCAGTATTCCTTCTTTTGCTGGTCATAGTACCGTATCGGGCTTCCGGCCCAGTCCACTTCGACCTCCTCTCCTGCTTTATGCTCCTTATGCATGGTTATGCTGTTGCTTTTTTTGAATACGCGGTATCTTTCGCAGAACTGGGTATACATGATGCCGTCGTGATGCCTGTCCTTGTACTCCTCCCAAAGCTTCATTAAAGTGACATGGGGCTTCTTCATTTCCCTGAATACGTAATCCATGTCCGGCTCAGGTGAGCAGTCCGTTCTTTTCCTTGGGGGATAAAGCAAGGACATCAGCTGCTTGTCGTTCAGCTGTACAGGCCATGTTATACAAGCTTTTTTAGCCCGATCCAGTATCTCTGATACCGTTGATTTGCCGCAGTTGCAGGCAGATGCAATTTCCCTTAATGAGAGCTTGACTACGTGATTCAAACGAAGCACCTCTCTGATTTTCAACATTTCCGACCTCCTCATCGTTTGGCCTCCTTCTGTCATAAGCTGACATAAGAGTACCAGTATTTTAATAGCTACGACAAGGTGTCCGAATGTTTCCGAAACGCTGTCCGGATGTTTCCGTTATGCTGTCCGGATGTTTCCGAAATCAGTGTCCGAATGTTTCCGAAATATGCAATGTGAAGCAATTATTAAAATAATAGCACTTTTTAGATGTGTTGGTGGTAATACAGACTTAAGCTTAATTGGTGCAGGAAAAACAGTTGGAACAATAACCTTAACAAAAAATATAAATGATAAAATTACTATAAAAATTTTAAATCAATCCGTAACAGGTGTATTTTCAAAGGAGGTTAATTTAAACACTATATGAGTTGGAGAGTTGTAGTTGTTAACAAGCGTGCAAAACTAGATTTACAAATGAATTATCTTGTTATCCGTAGTGAGGAAATAACCAAGATTTATCTTGGAGAAATTTCAACTGTTATGATAGAAAATACTGCAATATCATTGACTGTAGCTTTATTAGCTGAATTGATTAAAAGAAAAATAAAGGTTGTGTTTTGCGATGAAAAGAGAAATCCATCATCAGAATTAATGCCATATTATGGAAGCCATGATACGAGCTCAAAAATTAGAAACCAAATTAACTGGGATAAGGGGGTATGTGATTCAGTATGGACAAAGATAGTCGAACAGAAGATAAAAATGCAAAGTAATTTTCTAAAAAAGTTAAGATTATCAGAAGCTGAAATGCTTGATGGGTATATAGAAGATATAGAGTATAAAGATGCTACAAATAGAGAAGGTCATGCAGCAAAAGTTTATTTTAATGCTTTATTTGGTAAGGATTTTACAAGAGATAAGGATATACCAATAAATTCTGCTCTAAATTATGGATATTCTATAATACTATCTGCATTTAACAGAGAGATTGTTTCTAATGGATATATTACACAGATTGGATTATTTCATGATAATATTTTTAACCAGTTTAACTTAGCTTCTGATCTTATGGAACCTTTTAGACCTATAATTGACGAGACTGTTTTCAGTATGAATTCTGAAACTTTTGAATACAAACATAAAGTTCTTCTAATTCAAACTTTAACACAAACAGTAATTATAAATAATAAGAAAAATGATGTTAATAATGCAATTAAAGTTTATTGCAAAAGTGTTTTTGATGCAATAGAGAATAAAAACATTAAACTAATAAAATTTTATGAAACATGAGTTATAGATATATGAGAATAATTGTATTTTTTGATCTACCAACTGTATCATATGCAGAAAGGCGCGAATATACAAGATTTAGGAAATTTTTAATTAGATCTGGATTTTTAATGATGCAAGAATCAGTTTATTGCAAATTAGCACATAAT
>JAQVAJ010000044.1 GCA_028690885.1 Clostridia bacterium | reverse complement strand
TTGTCTTTGACGGGATTTGGAAAGGAGGATTGCCGTAATGAAAAAAGCATATGTAAAACCCGCTATGTCCAAAATTAAGCGCGTTGTTGCCTGCGGTGGACACAAGGTATAGCGTAACCGAATCAACTACTAAATGAAGTTGCTTATAAAGGGAAGTGAGCTTTTCTTGTGCTCACATTTTATTTTCATTTTCTTATTTAATTTGTAAATTTTTCTTGGCGTATTTTTCTGTCTTTGGTATAGTGGGAATTAATAAGACTATATAAAAAATCAAGAACTAATACTTAGGGATTAAGGTGAGTGGAAAAAATAAAATTACATATCATTGTCAGTATTAAACTTTGGAAATTGAATAGATGTGTATTATAAATAAAGTCATATGTAAAGTTAGAAGGTGAGTAGAGATGTGTGTACCTAATTTCTTGTCGCATATGGTCGATTTTCGATTAGGGCAGTGAAGATTTAATAATGAAGTTCTCTTACTACGTCTTCAATAACACTTTTTATTTTTGTCTTTCGCTCTTAAGTGTTGGTAATATAACATAAGTTCAGGATCAGACCAAAGAGCAATATAAGTAGCACCCAGATACCTTTCCTAAGGTGAGATGAGTTATGTTTAGATAAAGAAACATTTTCTCCTTATGAATTTTGTGACATTGCCAAGTTTTGAAAGAATAACAACACCGTAAACAAGTCCTACTTCTGGAAGCGTAGTAATAAGTGATTCTAGCGAGTCCATGTAGGTTTTCTATTTGCTCAATAATTTGTCATAATTGAAAAACAAGAGCATCAACAGTAATCACGCTATGCCGATAGATTGTTAGACGAGACAGCTTAATCTATAGAAATTTTTCCTTCAAGAACATCTTTTTGAAGCTTTTGTTAGCAGATTAACAAGCTTTATTGTCCGGATAAGGGTTGTTTCTTCGGAGTTGTATAGCATTTTCAATACTTCTTTCATAACTGATACCTAAACTTTACTAAAAGTTGTTCATGATCAAGATTCAGGGAAGATTTGATCTTACAAAGTAAAAGGGTTTCTGTTTTAGTCACTATCAGTTTGGATTTGACAGAATCTGAACTGCATTGTTGCCGTAGTGCAAAAATTTTATCATCTGCAATGGTTGCTTTTTGACACTCCCCAAGTCGTAAGACGTCACAAGCCTCGGTATCTATGCGATCGTTTTTGGTCCTCCGGATGTATATTAGAATAGGCATCCAGTACAATAGAATTAATGACTTTAACCTCAAAGTTTTGATCATGTAAGTTAGGAGTATAGAACTAACTAATAATACCCAGTTGCTTCATTCCAATAGGAGATTTTTTAGGAGTGAATACAAATTTATCGAGTTCCTTTATCAGCTTATCAATTCTGGAAAGGGTATTAGGGATTTGTAAATAGTTACCGTTAAAGACACTTCCTTCGTCATTTGAAAAAAATTCTTGTGCTCTTTTGGCAATGTTGATACCGATGTAATACACAATGCGCCACCTATTCTAATAGTTGCAATGAGGTTTCAGCGAGACATTACGGGAATCTATTTTGTTGTAGATACGGGGCTTTAATCTTTCTAGCTCATTCGAATCTATCCCATAGAGTTGCGTCGCTAGTCTATGCAACAGGACTACATCTCAAAGAAGGTTTCGCTAAATTCAGCTGCACGATTTCATTATCCTACTGGCTTGTGGGAGTACTAGAATTTGTTACCAAGGTATTAAATATTGATTAGCTTTAATAACAGAGAACTTGCATTATATTCGTAAAAAAACCGTCAGAGCAGTCGGTAGAATCCATTTGTCAATTGTCAAAAGCTACAGATAAGTAGTAGCAAAAACAAACATAAATTATTGAAAAATATCGGGTATCTTGATGAGCTTATAAAAGAGCACGATAATCCGATTACCTATTTTACCGAGGTCAATCAAAGGATGACTGAAGAAGAAAACAAAAGCAAATCGGTTCAAATTACGATTAATACCAATGAAATGGTGTCAACAAGCACCAGTGATTTGAATAATACTGGTTTTACTGTTTTATGCAAGATATACAATGAGCTCAAAATACATCAGTTTATGTTTGCAGAGAAAGATGTCTAAAGACCAAACACCCTTTAGATGACATATTTACTTTCTAAACTACGACAGAATTCTGTATCCCTTTTCTAAGCTACCTGTTTATAAAAACGGAAACATGTACTTTGAAAGATTCGATTGCCTGCTTGAGCCTGTGTGCAGGTCTTTATGCATTTTTGCAAAACTTAAAGAAAATTTGTTGCTTTATATCTACGAAAACGTCAGAAATAACTATGGAAGGTGTAAAGGTATATGATATCTCTTTCGAAATACACATATTTTTGTGGACTAGATTCTGGTGATGTGTGTCTGTACAATTCACTTCAGGGAATATCTAGCATTTGCGTACTAAAAAATATTAATGTTGAACAAGCAAGATGTATATTAGAGAATGAACTTGCAACAATAAATCCTGATAATAAGGCAGATTTAAAGAGCAGAGGGCATTTGGTTGATAACAAGTTGAATGAAACTGCGGTATGTAATTTTAAGATGGCCGACTTAATTTTCGGCAGATATCTTTATTTGGTAATTTATGTTACCGAAAATTGTAATTTTTGCTGTGAATACTGTTTTCAACAACATCAGCCTAAGAGTTTATCACAAAAAACAGCAGAAAGTATTGTCAAGTTTGTGAAGCGGGAGCTTTTTAAATATCAAGGTGTTAAAATAAGCTGGTTTGGTGGAGAACCACTATTAGAAATGGATATAATAGAAGAAATTTCATTACAGATAAAATTAGCTTGCCGACAGTCTAAAAAAGTATTTTGGGCTGAAGTTACGACAAATGGATATTTGCTAACTCCTGAAAATATGAGCCGACTGATTGTATGTAATGTTGTTGATTATACTATTACATTGGATGGTCTCAAGGAAAATCACGATAAGTACAGACATACATTGGATGGGCAACCATCTTATGACATAATAATGGGAAATTTAATCTCAATACGAGATTTGGTACATCATAGCTCTGTTTCAATATTGATTAGAACAAATGTTACCAAAGAATCCATAATGGGTCTTAAAAAATTCTATCTTACCTTAGACACTTTGTTTGGTAGCGATAAACGTTTCTCACTTTTGATAAAACCTGTTTATGATTGGGGTGGAACGCGGATTGAGAACATTAAATCAGTTCTCTTAAAAGATTTTGGTTTGGACATACTCTATAAAATTGTTTCGGAATTTAATCTTCAATTAAAATTTTGGGGGAATATAAATGAGTTGGAGTTTGGGGGAAAAGTGTGCCATGCATGCTATGCTAACAGGTGGACAATAGGTATTGATGGTCAGGTAAGTAAATGTGATACCTGCTCACCAGTGTTATCGGTTGGGTGGTTAGCAGATGGAATGCTTATTACAGATATGGCTACGCTCGAATGGAGTAATCAAATCTTTGATATAGAAGGCAAATGTATAAGTTGTCCATTGAGGGGAGTGTGTCTCGGTGGAACATGTCCTCAAAAACGGATTATTTATGGTACTCGGGTTTGCTTCTTGGAAAATGGAATTAATGCACTTTTATCCTTGGTGGTCAACACGATAAGTGAGGAGGAGAATATATGTACAATTTCAGTGATGTAAGGCTAATGGTGATCAATACTTTAGAATCTATTGGTGTTATTGTTGATGATTCATCTGAAGATGTGAATTTACAGTCGTTGGCAATGGAGTCGATAATGTTTATCATGCTGATTGTTGAAATTGAAGATACTTTAAATATTGCCATACCCAGCGAGTATTTATTTTACGATAATTTAGTTAGCTTGAATGGTTTTGTTAACCAGATTTTAGTCGTCTTAGAGCAAAAGAAGTAATATAATTTTCGCTGTGCATATATGGAAATCTATTTGAAAGGAGAGATGGTATGAAAAAGCAGTTAAAAAAGACCATGCGTAAGGAACTTAGTGCTTGCTATCATGTTGTTCCGTGCAAAAAGTATGAAGGTTGTTGCTAATCCCTAAAGGTAGCCTGTATGAATGATGATAAAATCATCAAATCCAAGGAGGTTGCTGCGCATTCATGTAGAGTTAAGGTTGCTTTGTATTTTAAATCTTACGATTGCGCAGCAACCCACAACAGAAGGAAAAACATATGAGTTTGTTGAAAGAGATAAAGAGAATTTCAAATTGTATAAATTTCGTTGTTCGTGAGATACGGAAGAGCAAAAAAGGATTTTTCGCTTTTACTGTACTTTCTATTGTAGTTGGAGTGGCTATTCCGCTTGTGCTTGTAAGAATCCCGGGTAGCATAGTTGATTGCCTTATGACGGGAAATTTTAAGGTTGCATTGCTGTTTGCACTTACGTTTTGCGCAACAGTTTTTTTAGGCGGTGTGCTTAATGATGGGATAAAGCGTCGCAAAATCCCGTTTGAAGAAAGAATAAGGGGTCATTTTGTCGAAAAAGTCGGGGCACACCTCATGAAGATAGACTGTCAGCGCCTTGAAATGTCGGAAACACTAAATGAGTATCAGTTTGCCATCACTAGCATAGACGAGAAGAAAACGACGAAGATTATAGAAGAGACGGAGAAAATTTGTTCCTCACTGTTCACAATGGTAGGTCTTTTGTATATTTTAAGGGAGCTTAATGTAATAGTAATTTTGCTTCTTGTACTTGTTGTTGCGGCTAACGCTTTTGGCGAAAGTTTTCGTATGCGTCATATATATGAGCGCCACAAGACGGAGACACCGGCTCAACGGCAACTCCTTTACGCAAGGAACGAGCTTGCTAAGAAAGAATATGCCAAAGAAATTCGCATATTCGGACTTTTAGGCTATGTAACACACAAAGTTGAGTTCTATGCACAACAGATGTGTAACTTGTGGAGAAGTGCGGCAATAAAATCCATTAAGTCTGTTGCATGGACTTACATATTGCAAGGAGTTCAACTTTCAGCAGCATATATATATTTGGCGCGAGGTGTCATAAGCGGTACTATATCCGTTGCTGATTTTACGGTATACAGCACGGCGGTTACTGTATTCGGAATGTCAAGTATTCTGCTTGTAAACGGGCTTGTTTCTGTAGTGGACACAACGAAATATCTTCAAAGTCTCCGTAACTTTTTGGATATTCCGATACCGAAAAATCAAAAAAACAGTATGCCCGAAGAACCGATCACAATACGATTTGAGGATGTTTCTTACTGCTACCCGAATCGTGAAGAATATGCTCTATCCCATATAAACTTAACGATTGAGCCTGACGTAAAGTATGCCGTGGTGGGCGAAAACGGCGCTGGGAAGACAACATTTATTAAACTCCTTATGGGTTTATATAAGCCGACTGGAGGCAGAATTACTGTGAATGGTATTGATTTAACCAACATCGACATGGATTGCTACCGTAAGCATTTCGCAACGGTTTTTCAGGATTTTCATATTTTAGGTTTCGGACTGGATGAGAACATTGCAATGAGCGATGATGTGGATATAGAACTCATGCGCTATGCTATAGAAGGCATGGGATTGGAAGAAGCCGTGGAGCACCTTCCCGAAAAGGAAAAGACCTGCATGAGTACTGCGTATTCTCCAAGCGGTGTAGACTTTTCTGGAGGACAAAAGCAGAAGTTGGCTATTTCCCGTGCGCTTTATAAGAATGCGCAATACATAATATTAGACGAACCGACCGCAGCTCTTTCACCGCAGAGTGAATTTGATTTGTACCGGTCTTTTCAGAAAATCAGTCGAGAGAAGGGAGTTGTATATATATCACACCGCTTCGCAAGTTGTAGACTGTGTGATGATATCTTTGTTTTTTCCAAAGGAGGAATTATTGAACGCGGCAATCACGAGGAGCTTATGGCATTGAATGGTCATTACAGATATATGTTCGAGCAGCAGGCGGAATTATACGTCAACCACGGAACGGACGGTGTTTGTGTATGAAAAAATCTATGGTTCTTAAAAAGGCAAAATTAATTATAAAGATTTGGTATGAACAATTTCGAGAGTGCCCCAAGTTGACATTATACGAGGCTGTTGGCGGCATTTTTTTCAAGTTGAAGACCGTGCTGGAAGTAATCCTTCCCGCGATGATAGTCAATGCGCTCGTTGATACCGGCTGGGCGAAAATTGCGATACTTGTAGGTATATATGCGATAATGGTTCCTCTGCTGACTGGAGTGGACAGAGGAACGAATTTAATTCGGGAAGCATATGGGTATCAATCTATCAATCTTAGAATGAACAAGATAAACAAAAAAGCGATGTCCTTGGACTATCCGGATACTGAAAATGTTGAAGTACTAGATATGATGGAAGCAGCCAAGGAGAGTGTATGGGAGTTTAATGATGTAGGCTATGTCATCTGTACAGACTTGCTTGGGAACATGTTATCGCTTGCGACGATGTCTGCCATCTTTATTATGCTGAACCCGTGGGTATGCCTTGTAACACTTACCATGACTTGTGCGTCCGCATATATTGAAAGAAAGAAGCTTAAAGTTGCACATGATTCACATATTTTAGAGAGCAAAGCCAAGCGTCGTTCAAATTACTGTAAGGAACTTTTGCAGAATCAAAAGCTCGGGAAAGAGGTTCGTGCTTATCATGCGGATGAATTTCTCATTCAAAAATATAGAAGAGTGCAATCGGAATATCTTTGCCAAATTGAATCGCGTGAAAAAAAGCTTTGGAGATGGTCTTTTTTACAGCGAAGCATTTATTTCTTTCAACTTATCATTACATATATCGTGGCAATCGCCGGATACCGCTCGGGTAATATCGCAATAGGGTGGTTTTTAATGTATGTAAGCGCATCCAAAGAGATGTTTTTTGTAGTACAGGAAATATTCGACAACTTAGTGGAACTCTCCGATGTGGCTGATTACTACAAAGATTATTCGGACTACATGGACATAGAAGAAAATATGTTACATCCGGATTATCAAACATCTACGCCGCAAGCCGGACAAGGAGTACTGGAGTTTCGCAATGTGTCCTTTACTTACTCTTCGCAGACGCAGCCCGCCATTGTCAATGTGAATTTTAAGATTGAGCCAGGAGAGAAGGTTGCACTCGTCGGAGATAACGGCGCAGGGAAATCCACGATTATAAAGCTTATATTGCGGCTTCATGATCCCACGGAAGGCGCAATATATTTCAACAATAAGGACATAAAAAGCTATGATTATATAGAGTATTTGAAGTTATTTTCCTGTGCATTCCAAGACTATCAACTGTTTTCCTATACGCTCAAAGAAAACATTTGCTTTGACGATGCTGATAATACCGAAAAGCTTCATCGTGTAATAGAACAGACAATGCTGGACCATGTGGTAGAAAAATGTTCACAAGGCGTGGATACGTATCTTGGTAGGGAGTTTTCTGAGCATGCTGTGGAACTTTCGGGGGGAGAACGGCAGTCCGTAGCTTTGGCAAGGGCTTTTTATAAAGACAGTCCAATCATATTGTTCGATGAACCCACCGCTGCCCTCGATCCCATTCGGGAGCGGGAAATATACCGACGGGTAGAGAGGTTTTGTCAAGCGAAAACAGCCATATTCGTGTCCCACAGAATGGGAAGCACGTCCTTTTGCAACAAAATCCTAGTGTTTGACGAAGGGAAACTGGTAGAGAAAGGGGACCACTCTTTGCTTATGAAAGCGAAAGGCTTGTATTACGATATGTATGAGAAACAGTCTTGTTATTATCGGTGATGGGAACGAAGTGATGATGGATAGTGTGGATATACGATACAATTTAAAACTATTTATATTATTATATAAAATGTCTTGAATGGCAGGCATAGAGTGCCCATTAAACAAGATTACCGCTTGGGAGAGAATTATGACAAACAGAAAGAAAAAGATTGTGGTTATAGATTCAGGAGTAAATATTGAGCACCCCAGCTTAAAAGGGGTGCGGATTCAAGGACATTCTATGATTAAAGGGGATGCCCTGGATGACATAAGTGATAATTTAGGGCATGGTACTGCGATAATAGGCATCATTTATAACTATGCACAAGATGCTACATTCTATGTAATTAAGCTTTTTGATCGTGACAATAACTGTTCAGATCCATGTAACTTGATTTCTGCATTGAACTTTATTACTGATAATATTGATTGCTATATAGTTAATCTTAGTTTAGGTATTTCTATTGTTGAGGATAAACGTGAGTTGTACATAGCTTGCAAGCGGCTAACAGAAAAAGGAGTTATAATGATTTCTGCACATGATAACTTGGGTTCATTGTCATATCCAGCTTGTTTCGATAACATAATTGGTGTAGCGGATAGTGATAGTCGTTTAAAAAATAATGAAATAGAATATGTTAATAGTGATACCATAAACATATTAGCAAATGGTTCAAATCAAAGGGTATGTTGGGTTGAACCAGATTATTTGTTTACTGAGGGAAGCAGTTTTGCATGTGCACATGTCAGTGGTATATTGATGGCAAGTGAACAAAAGTTTACCTCAGTGGATCAAGCTAAATTATTCTTACGAAGAAGAGCGAAGAGAGTGATTGACGATGTAAATAAGAATTATGAGCAAAAAAAATATCTGCCAGATGATACTCCTGGAAGAATTGCAATTTTCCCATTTAATAAAGAAATGCACAGTTTGGTAAGATTTCATGAAC
>JAQVAJ010000043.1:1394-8698 GCA_028690885.1 Clostridia bacterium | reverse complement strand
CTTAATTAAGAATAATAAGCAGCTTACTCGTAAACAAATAGAAGAGCTGACTGGTTTGAGCTGGGGAGCGGTGTCCAATATTACCGGTGAACTTGTGAATAAAGGGTATGTAATAGAAAAGAAACAGCCCTCGAAAAGTAAAGCAGGAAGGATACCAAAAGAACTAATGATTAATCCGAATGACTTCTTTTTTATTGGATTGGATATTAACATATCTGGCTTAAAAGCTGTTCTTGTTAATTTAGAAAATGATATTAAGGCTACATGGAATGAAATGCCTGATTATACAGATAAAGATACATTTTTAAAATCAATACTAGTTTTTATAGATAAAATTATGACTGAATATGCAAAAAGCCATATTCTAGGTATGGGGATAGCTATGCAGGGTGAAATAGATACCAATAAAGGCATGTCTATAAATGTTAAGCAGTGTAAGGGATGGGAGAATGTGCCGCTTCTTAGCATTATCAGTGACAGATTTCAAATGCCGGTATTTATTGAACATGATCCAGACTGCATACTGTATGCAGAACATATTGAAAAAGATTTAAGCAGTGCTTTGCTTATAAGGCTTGACAGAAGCATAGGAATGGCAGTGATGTCTCAAGGTGCAATGATAAGGGGTAAAGGTATGCTGGAAATCGGGAAAATGGTAGTCAGTTCTGATTTAAATCTGGAGGATGTAGTAACACAGAATGGTATAGAGAGAGCATATATGAAGCCATTTAAACAGATTGCTGATGACGCAAATGCGAACATTTCATATGCCAGCGAGATTTTTAAGGAAATGAATAAGCATCTTAGTATGGCAATAGTTAATATGAGTGTTTTATTTAGTGTAAAAAAAGTAATATTGTGTGGAAATATGATGGAGTATAAGGATGTATTCTTTGATGATCTTAACGATAAAATACAAAAGAGATTAACTGGAAATATAGAAAATATTACTACGACAGATATTAAGAATGCAGCATATGGTGCAGCTCTTATAGCAATTGAAAAATCAGCTTATGTATTGGATTTATAGGAAAAGGTGATAATGTGAAAGCAATTGTAGTGGAAAAAGCGAATAAAGTAATACTTAAAGAAGTACCTATTCCAAACCCTGATAAGGGTTATGCAAGAATAAAGGTTTCAGCTTGTGCGATATGTGCAACTGATTTAGAGCTAATTGGCGGTAATATACCTGCGAATTACCCCATAATTCCCGGCCATGAATGGAGTGGTGTAGTTGATGCAGTTTCAGATGATTCATACAGTGACTGGCTCGAAAAACCTGTTACGGGTAGTAATGATATAAGTTGTCTGACATGTGATGAATGTAAAAGAGGTAATATAAGATACTGTAAAAGCTTTGAGGAGATTGGGTTTAGAAGAAATGGAGCATATGCGGAATATTTAACAGTACCTGTTCACAATCTGGTTGAGATACCAGAGGGTATCTCTTTTGAAGAAGCTGCATTAAGCGAACCTTTAGCAGTGGCTATCGGCGTTCTTGAAAAAGCACAGGCAAGACTTGGAGAAACTTTATTGATATTCGGTGCAGGTTCTATCGGTCTTTGCATACTGGTAGTTGCAAAAGCAATGGGTCTGAATAAGATAACGGTTTGCGCTTCTTCTCAGAACAGACTGGATATTGCTAAAAAAATGGGAGCATTCAGGACTTTAGCATCAAATAATACGAATATAATTGAAGAAATGAAAAAAATACATCCAGATGGAACGGATATTGTCTGCGATGCAACAGGTATGGAAGAATGTATAGTTAATGGTATTAAGCTTACAAGAAAAGGTGGAAGATTGTTACTTGCAGGATATTCAAGAGGAAAAAGCATGAACATTAGAATTGATGATATTCATGTTAATAATATAAAAGTCATAGGAGCGGGTAATAACTGGAATGTTCATAAAAAAGCAGTTGCTCTTATGGAATCGCATGCAGTAGATATTTCCATGCTTATAACCGAAAGAATTCAGCTGCATCAGTATGAATACGGACTGGAACTTGCAAGAACAAGACCTTTTGGTTTTGTAAAGGCGGTATTTGTGTTATGAAGAAATATGTATTAGGAATAGATATTGGAACTTCATCGGTAAAAGCTATATGTAAAAGCATTGAATCAGAAGTTAATGTTGCAATTGAATCATACGAATCATGTTCGGTTTTTGGATGGTGGACTGCTTTTAAAAAGGTGCTACTCAATTTTGATTTAAAAAATGTAATTGCTTTAGGACTGACAGGTCAGATTGGTACATATATAATCAACAAAGAAGATGTTATACACTGGAGTGATTCGTATGGCAAAGAACAGCTTGATGAAATTATGGATAAATTTAATAAAGAGCAGTTCTTAAAAGAGATACAAATGAATCACCCAAGACTAATATCCTTTCCAATACCCAGACTTATGTATATCTCAAGTAAATACAACTTTCTTGAAAGTATAATGATGCCAAAAGAGTACATAGTTCAAAAACTTACTGGTAACTGTATATCAGATAATTGTTCATGGCGTGGTTTATATAATTTTAAAGAAAAAAAATACAGCAACCTTTTTATGGACTACATAGGTATAAAAGAAGAAATCCTGCCTAAAATTGTTAACATGGAGGAAAAAGGCGGATTTGTAACGCGTTCAGCTTCAGTTGAAACAGGACTGACAGAAGGTGTACCAGTTTTTATTGGATGTAATGATTTTTACTCAGCGCTTATAGGTATGGGAATCACAAAAGAAAATCAGGTGTTTGATTTAACTGGAACCAGTGAGCATGCAGGTGTAATTGTAAAAGGCATGAATAGTGAGAATGCTCTTGTATGCAGTCCGTATCTTGATAAATTTGTTCATTATGGAGTAACAGCTTCTTCTGGTGCTTCACTTAATTTCAATAAAATTAATTTTGGTGAAAAAGACATTGATATCCATTCGTGTATAACAAAAAATCCTCCGATATTTCTTCCTTATCTAAATGGCGAACGAGCACCTGTATGGGACTGTAATGCATCTGGTGTATTTTTTGGGTTAACTGACAAAACTGATAAAGAACTATTGTCTTATTCTGTATTTGAGGGTGTGGTGTTCAGTATATTCAGTATATTAAAAACAATTCCTTCATTTAAGCCTGTTACTGTAACTGTTGGAGGAGGTGCGGCAAATAATGAAGTTCTGAACAAACTGAAAGCTGAAATATTTTCATCGGATGTATTATTACTTGAACAGAATCAGAGTTCTGCTTTTGGTGCATATATGATAGCTGCAGTCGGGATAGGTATTTATACAAGTCTTGATGAGGCGGTGAAGATTAATTGTATTAAAAAGAAGATAATTAAACATGATGGGCAGTTTAGTAATCTTTTTATGCAAAGATATGAGATATATGAAAGTATGTATCCGTTGCTTAAGGATACATTCGGAAAGTTCAGAGGTATTAAATGACCTGTGTAATATTCGGAGCGGGGAAAATTGCCAGAGGGTTTATTGCTCATCTTCTTTATTTAAGTGGGATAAGATTTGTCTTTGTTGAAAAAAATCAAGCATTGGTAGAATTGATTAATCAAAAGAAAAGATACTGTATAAATGTTATGGGTAATTCCGATAAAAATATATGTATAGATAATGTATCTGCTCTTGGTTATATCCAGGAAAATGAAATTGTTGAATTAATCTTGGATAGTGATGCTATATTTACGGCTGTCGGAGGTAAGAATTTAATAGATACAGCTTCAATAATTGCTAAGGGAATATGTAAAAAAATTGATAAAAAAGAAAAGCTGAACATTATTACATGTGAGAACTGGAAACAGCCTGCGTTATGTCTTAAAAATGAAATACTCAAATATCTTTCTGATAATTATTTGAAGGAATTTGATTTATATATTGGGATAACTGAAGCTGTTGTAATGCGCTCCGCCATTGAACCGGATAAGTGTAGTCTTATTGAAGATCCTCTTTTAGTGAATGTTCAAAACTTCTGGGAATTACCAGTTAACGCATCTGATATGGTATCTGGATTTCCAAACATTTTAGGAGTTAGAGCAATTTCATCATTTGAAGGTTTTTTGGAAAAGAAGTTTTATACATATAATGCAGCTAATGCAACTGTTTCATATTTGGGAGCTTTGTTAGGATACAAGGTTTTATCGAAAGCAGCAAAGGATGAGAGGGTTATAAAAGTGCTTGATGGAGTATATTCTGAGACATCATCAGCATTATGTAAAAAATATGGGTTTTCAAATGAAGAACAGAAGGAATTTGTCAAAGGTTCTAAAATGAAACTTCAGGATGAAACAATAACTGATTACATAGAAAGAAATGCCAGAGACCCCATAAGAAAACTAAGTTGTGATGACAGACTGATTGGTCCTGCAAGAATGGCTATTGAATATGATATACTGCCATGTAATTTGTGTATAGCTATTGCTGCTGCCATATATTATGAAAATGCAGAAGATGAATCATCAAATACACTTAAAAAAATGAGAGAGATTCAAGGTGTAGACACAGTGCTAGACAGAGTATGCAAAATTGATATTAATGGAATTCTTGGCAAATTGATTAAGTATAAAATAGAACTGTTGAAACTAAAAGGATGGATAAATGAATAGAGCAGTTATAATTGGTGCAGGTAAGACAGGCAGAGGATTCATTGCAAGACTATTAGCTCAACAGGGGATTGAAATAGTTTTTGTGGATATAGATGAGGTATTAATTAATAAACTTAATATTAGTTCTAAATACTGTGTGCATTTTTTTAATAACGAAGCAAAAAAAGTTGAAATAGAAAACTTCAAAGCTTACACATGGCAGAATGCAGACATATCAGATATTGAGCATATATTTATATCTGTCGGAGCAGGTAATTTGAATGATGTAGGAGAAAGGCTTTGTAAAGTACTTAATAAAAAAAAGCAGTATTATATTATCGGGTGTGAAAATTCCACCTCGACTGCAAAAATATTAAATAACTCTATTAATATGAAAAATGTAACTATTTCTGAAGCAGCGGTTTTCTGTACCACTGTAGAAGATGAGAAACTGGATATTTTGTCAGAAGATTATCCAAATCTTGAGGTAAATGCGAAATTACTAAAAGGATATAATCTAAAAATTCCTTCTATTAAGTATATAGATGATTTTAGTGTTCTTATGAAAAGAAAACTCTATACATATAACGCTGCAAGCAGTATTATTGCATATTTTGGCTGGTTAAAGGGGTATAGTGTATATTCGCAAGCTGCAAATGATAGAGAAATCAGTAAAATTCTGGATATGTTCTATATACACATCAACCAATCTATATGTAAAGAATATGGATGTGATATTGCTTTGCAGGAAGAATTCGCAAGTCTGTCCAAACAAAAATTCTGCGATAAGTCTATATATGACACAGTTGAGAGAAATGCTAGAAATCCTTTGAAAAAACTGATGTCAGATGAAAGAATTATTATGCCTATGATTCTCATGCAAAAGCATTCATTTGACTGTACAATTTCCCAGTTAACTGCAGCTGCAGCGATGGTATATGCAAAATTCACTTCAGATGCTAGTAAAAGTCTGAATGGTGGTTTAGGTGATTTATATGAAAATATACTTATAGATATATGTAAACTAAAAAATAATACAGATAACTACGTAAAAATATATGATAAAGCCATTTTGCTTGAAGAAAAATTAAATAGAGGATATGAAATTTGCCTTTATGATTTTCTTGTGGTAAAATAGCGAATAGGCCGCAAATGCAATTTATGCAGATTTTCGGTGTAAATATGCTTTTTTACCGTTGTGATTCACTCTTTTAAAGAATGTTTTGCAAATAAAGATATAGACACATGGTAATCAGACGGTATAGAGTAAAAAACTAACCCTGAAAGGAGATATCATGTTCACATTAAAAGTAGAAAAACGTGAAAATGACTCAAAAGGAAGACAACTTAGAAGGCAGGGAATTATACCTGCAGTACTTTATGGCAAGCATCTTGAAGAATCTGTTTCATTACAGCTGCCTGTACAAGAAGCTCAGAAATTTCTTCGTACTAATTTTATCGGTTCAAAAGTTGAATTGGAAATTGGCAAGAAGAAACATTTAGCCATATTGAAAGAAGCTACATACACCCCAGGAGTTAACAAACTGGAGCATCTTAGTTTTCAGGCTTTGAAAGCTGGTGAAAAAGTTAAGAGCGTGGCAAAAGTCATTTTGTCGGGTAAAGAGAAGGTCAAAGAAGGGCTTGTTATGCAGATTCTGGATGAAATTTCATATATCGCATTGCCTATGGATATAGTTGACCGTATCGAAGTAAATGTTGAGAAACTCGTATTAGGCGATGTTATAACTGTTGCAGATCTTGAATTTGTTAAGAATAAGAGTGTTGAAGTGCAAAATGCTCTTGATACTGTTGTTGTTACAGTTACAATGCCTAAGAAACAGGTAGAAGAAACAGAAGAAACAGAAACTGCAGCAGATGAAGTTGCTTTAGTAGGTGATACAGCTGAAGACGAAAAAGCAAAAGAAGAAGCTTCAGAATAAGTCTGTCAGTATGAGGGCTCATTGAAAAAAATAACTAAACAAGGATAAGACCATCAATGGCTTATCCTGTTTTTTATCTATTAAAAACAAATAAATGTGGTATAATCGTAAAGACTTAAGAAAAGATGAGGTCAGAAATGAAATATCTTAAACCCATTGCATTAATAGTTTTAGTTATAGCAGCAGCCGTTGTGTTATATGTAATTATGACTAAGGAAATAAAAGCAGATTATGTTGTAGAAGAGGGTGTCTTGTTATCCTGTGAGACAAATGCAACCAGTCTTAGTGTTCCTTCGTTTATTGAAGGACAGCAAATTACTAAAATTGGCAACAGAGCTTTTTCCAATAACTCTTCTTTGCTTAATGTAAAGCTTCCTGATGGCGTAACACATATTATGAAAGAAGCATTCTTTAACTGTGATAAATTAAGAGAAATAGATTTATCAGAAACTGTAGGATTTATTGAACCAGAAGCATTCCTGAACTGCCCTGATCTTGCGAAAATAAATGTTCATTTTGATAACCAGATACTAAGTTCCTTTAACGGAGTGTTATTCAATTCGAGTTATACATATCTTAAATATTTTCCCACAGGTTATGAACGAGTGGAGTTCTATGTGCCTACTGGAACAATGATTATTGAAGAAAAAGCTTTTGCCCATTGTTTACTGGAAAATGTCTTTTTACCTGATACAGTAATAAGAATTGATAATTATGCTTTTGAAGATTGTAGAAATATGAAGAGTATTACATTACCGCCAAGGCTTAATTCCTTAGGA
>JAQVAJ010000043.1:0-1294 GCA_028690885.1 Clostridia bacterium | reverse complement strand
AAACTTGAATCCAAGCAGATTGATGTTATAACGCTGTACAGCAAGATACTTACTCCCTTGTTGAACAATCTTCAATGCGATCTTGATGATAAAAAAATATGTATATGGAAAGAGCATGTAAAAACCGGAATTGTCAGAACAATAGTCGAGTGCGCATATCCATATGTGATTGAGATGAGAGATAGTCTTAATAAAAAGAAAAAAGGCACAGCAGCTGTTTTATGCCCACCAGAAGAATATCATGATCTTGGAGCTCGTATGGTAGCTGATTTCTTTACTATTAGCGGGTATAACACGATATTTGTAGGAAGCAACACGCCATATCGTGATTTCTATAATGCAGTTGATTACATAAAACCTGATATAGTTGCTATTAGCGTAAGTAACTACTATCATCTTGTTGCTGCAAAAAGAATGGTAGAGGACCTTAAGAAAGCTGTAAATGGAAAGTTGAAAATAGTTGTCGGGGGATATGCATTTGCAGGAGATGAAGAAAATAAGATTAAGCAGGTAGGAGCAGATTACTTTGCTAAAAGTTATGAGGATATCCTGAATATAGACAGTGAAGAGGTGGCTTTATGAAATTGGGATTAAAGATAGCATTAAGGTTCCTGACGTCAAATAAAGGACAAACCATACTCATAATTTTAGGAATAGCAATAGGAGTATCGGTTCAGATTTTTATCGGTTCTTTGATACAGGGTTTACAAAAAGGATTGGTAGACAAAACGATAGGCAATTCATCACAGATTACTATCAATTCTAACTTAGAAGACAGGTATATTACTGATTATAACCAACTGATAGATAAAATATCCTTATCAGATGACAATATTACTAAGATATCTCCGGTTTTAGATAATCAGGCATTTTTATCATATGAAGATAATTCCCAGTCTTTATTAGTAAGAGGATTTGACATGGAAAAAGCAGATGGAATATATGATATATCTAATCGAATTGTTGAAGGAAAACTTCCGGCAGCTGAAAATGAGATATTGCTTGGTATTAATCTTAAAGACGAATATGGGATAAGTATAGGTGATGAAATCAGTATTCTTACTGTTGACAGAAAATCCATTAAGAGCACAGTTGTAGGATTTTTTGATTTGAAAGTATCCACACTCAATAGTAACTGGGGTATAACGACACTTAAAAATGCACAGGCAATGTTTGAAAATGAAGAAAAGATATCATCTATTGAAATGCAGGTTAATGAGGATTCAATATTTATAACAGATGAAATTGCTCTAAATGTTTTAAACACTATCGGAAGTGACAAATACAAAGCAGT
>JAQVAJ010000042.1 GCA_028690885.1 Clostridia bacterium | reverse complement strand
AACAGCCTAACTCGAAGTACCCGTAGACAGGATGTTCTGCTACAACCACATAATCCGTATTATAATACAGTCTTTTAGCTTTTTCTGTCTGCTCCTTAAGAAGTTCCATGTCTATATCTTTTGCATCTGGCCATGGAAATGCTTTTATTTCCTCAAAAGTGGCATCCTTTAACGGATTATTCACTATCTCCCAGTACATGCCGAATAACTGCCATTTTATGCCCCAGCAATTGGTGTATACTCCCTGTGACCTTTTTGAGTTGTCGGTAAGCTTTGTTGTCGGTTTGAATAATGCTCCAGCTCTTCTAAAATCAATGTCATAATACTGCATTATCTTTTCTTCGGCATCCAAAAGATCCAAAGCATCCATGTCATGATATTTTATGAAGTTCTTTAGGAACTCTTCATGATATGAGGTTAAAGCTGTGCCATTTAAATCCAATGGAGGTCTGTCAGTCTTTATGTGGTTAATAGTTTTATTAAATCTTGTTCTGTAATCCATATATAGAATTATACACGGTATTTATACAAAGAGTAATATCATCTATATCATCTTTACATTTAAAGAGTTTCAAATATTATTAGATTTTACTTTTTATGCATATATACCAGGCAGTATGCACCTATTTAACTTGAAATTATTGTCATATGAACATATAATACAGGTAAGCAGTTAAATTTTATACATAATATTAATATGGTTCTTGGTTTAACCAAACAACCATAAAAAAAAGGGGGTTGACACATTTTGAGTGAACGAACATACGATGTTGTTGTTATCGGAGCAGGTAATGGCGGTCTGGCCGCAGCAGCTACGACAGCACAAAAAGGAATGAAAACACTGCTTATTGAGCAGCATACTTTACCAGGCGGTTATGCAAGCAGTTTTGTGAGAGGCAGGTTTGAATTCGAGCCTTCACTGCATGAACTGTGTGATGTGGGAAAAGAAGGTGAATGGGGTGCATGCGGCACGTTTTTTAAGGACCTTGGACTGGACATCGAATGGGTCCCAGTACCTGAAGCATACCGCATGGTCATAACAGACAAGGATGAAAAGCTTGATGTTAAAATGCCTTTTGGTTTAAATGAGTACATTGATAAAATGGAAGAATATGTACCTGGAAGCAGGGAGTCAGTAACAAATTTCTTTGATCTTTGTCAGGAAGTACTGGATGCTATCGGATATTTAGGGGCATCAAAAGGAAATCCTGATAAAAAGGTTCTGACCTCTAAGTACTCGAACTTTTTAAAAACAGCTTCATACAGCGTCGATCAAGTGGAAAAAGCGCTTAAGATTCCAAAAAAAGCCCGCGATATTCTGAATGCATACTGGTGCTATCTGGGTACTGATACTGAAAAGCTCGGATTCACCATATATGGCGCAATGATGATTAAGTTCCTTTTATTAGGAGCATATATTCCGAAGATGCGGTCGCATGAGATCTCTTTGGCATTTGAAAAGGCTATCCGTGATTTCGGAGGAGATGTCATATATGGCACAAAAGTAGAGAAGATATTAGTAGAGAATGGATCAGTTGTCGGAGTAACAACAGATAAAGGAGAGAAGATTAACACAAAGCATGTTATCTGTAATGCCCCAAGGCATGTAGCATTCGGCAATATGGTTGAAGGTGCAGACGAAATAAAGGAAAAAGCGAATAGGGAATTTAATTCAAGGAAAGTTGGCGGAAAAGGATATGTAGCATATTTCGGGCTTAACAAGACAGCAAAAGAGCTTGGATTAACTGATTACAGTTATTTCATTTATCCGACAGTGGATAACAAAAAACTGTATAACAGTATGTTTGAAAGAGGTAATAATCCTATGCAGGCAATAGTATGTCTTAATAATGCAATACCAGACTGCTCACCGCCAGGTACAAGTATGCTGACAGTTACAACACTTTACAAAGATGGCGCTTGGGATGATGTTAACGAAACAAATTATGTACAGGTTAAGAATAAGATAGCAAAGGATATTGTAAGAAACATAGAGTCAGCGCTTAATGTAAAGATTTCTGATGCGATAGAAGAGTACAGCGTAGCCTCTCCGCAGACCTTTGCAAGATATGCCTGTGCATATGACGGCAGCATATATGGCTATGAATCAGAAACATGGGATTCTCTGCTGCCTCGTCTTCTAATGATGAAGGATGACTTGTATATAAATGGATTAAGATTCGTCGGAGGTTTTGCATTCAGATGCCATGGATACAGTTCAGGGTATATGTCCGGTAATACAATCGGGCTTTTAACGTATAAAGACAGTTTGGAGGAGAAGTGATTATGAGTAAGAAATTAAACGTAAAGATAAAAGCAATAGGGTTGCTAGATCTTCTGGCATTTAAGAAACTTGTACCAAACAGAAAGAAGAAATTTGAAGAAGCTCCTGCGACAGAGATAAGAAAAACTCCGCCAATGAATGAACTGGCGGCAAAACTGCATCCGAAACATCAGAAATTTACAATAACTGATGTTGTTGAGCTTACAAGCAGTATGAAGCAGTTTGAGCTTTCTTCTGATACAGCAGCATATTTCAGAGCAGGGCAGTATGTAAGCGTTAAATTAGATATTAACGGACACAAGGTAACAAGACCGTATTCCATCATGAGTTCACCCAAAGCAGCTTTATCTGGAAAATACATGTTAGGAGTAAAAAAGGCAGATGATGGATTTGTAACTGAATATATCTTTGATAACTGGAAAGAAGGGACTGTAATTGAAACATCTGGTCCTGAAGGTAATTTCTATTATGAAGATATACGTGATGCTAAAACAATTATCGGTATTGCAGGGGGCTGCGGGATTACTCCGTTCTTTTCCATGGCTCAGGCCATAAGAGATGGTATAGAAGACTTCAATCTGTGTCTGCTGTATGGCTGCAAGACACTTAACGACATTGCTCTTAGAAAAGAGCTTGATGTGATAGCCCAGACAGACAGCAGAGTAAAGGTTGTATATGTGCTAAGTGATGAGAAAAAAGAAGGATATGAACATGGGTTTATAACAGCAGATGTTATTAAAAAGTATGCAGGAGACGAACCATATTCCATATTCATGTGCGGACCGCAGGTAATGTATGACTTTATCAGTAAAGAAATAGCTAAGCTCGGTCTGGAAAAGAAGTATGTTAGACGGGAACTGTATGGACAGATTAATAACGTTGAAAAGTATGAAGGATTCCCGAAGGATAAGGTTGGAAAGAAGTACAAGCTTACGATACATATGGGGCAGAATACTACAATAACTGAAGCTTTGTCGACAGAGAGCATATTGGTAGCAGTGGAACGCGCGAAAATTAAAGCACCTTCTTTATGTAGAACTGGTGAATGCGGATGCTGCAGAAGCAGACTAATAGCAGGAGATGTGTTCATAGTTGAAGATACCGATGGACGCCGTATGGCTGATAAGAAGTTCGGATATGTCCATATTTGCAGTTCCTTCCCTCTTTCAGACCTGGAAATTGAAATTCCGGTAGAGTAAAGGAAGAATAAAATGGGTGAATATATTTTTAACAGAGAATATGACGTTATTGTTATAGGGGCAGGTAACGGCGGTCTGACCGCAGGTGCTATATGCGCAAAAAACGGATTAAGAACTCTTATACTGGAGCAGCACAATCTTCCTGGAGGAGTAGCAACTAGTTTTGTGCGTGGACGGTTTGAGTTTGAACCTTCGCTTCATGAGATTTCTGATTTCGGACCGGTTGATAATGCTGGGGCTGTACGCAATCTTCTGGAAAACACCTTAGAACTGGGTGTCGAGTGGATGCGTGTTCCTGAAGCATACCGGCTTATCATACCTAATGAAAAAGGAGGTCGTCTGGATGTCTGCATGCCCTTTGGAGTAGATGCATATATTGATAAGATAGAAAGCGAAGATCCGGGCTGCCGGCCTTATGTTGAGAAATTTATAGCTCTATGTAAAGAAGTAGTGGATGCCTTTGCATACATGGCAGCATCAAAAGGTAATGTTGACAAGAAATATATGCAGGCAAATTTCGGCAACTTTCTTCGCACTGCATCATATTCGCTTCAAAGCATTTTTGATGCGATTAAGGTGCCATATAAATCACAGAAGATCATATCAGCATACTGGTGTTACTTAGGCCTTGATGTAAACAAACTGAATTTCCCGACATATGCTGCAATGTTCTACAAGTACCTGTCCAAAGGAGCATATATACCAAGATACCGCTCACACGGATTTACTGTAGCTCTGGACAAGAAAATACGTGATTTTGGAGGAACGATAGAATACAAGACAAAGGTAGTAAATATACTTGTGGAGAATAACCAGGTTATAGGGGTAAAGACAGAATATGGGGAATACATAAAGACCAGCAACATAATCGCAAACACCAATGCTCATAATGTATACGGAAAGCTTGTGAATAAGGCTGATGTGCCTGAAATGGCTGTTAAGTCATGCAACAGCAGGGATATTGGTCCGTCAGTACTAGTCGCATATTTAGGACTGAATAAGAGTGCTTTTGAACTAGGCATCCATGAATACAGCTATTTTATATACAGCAAACCCACTACTAAAGAGATTTATAAAGGGTTCTGCAGTTTTGAAGATCCTGTAGGTCAGGCGACAGTTTGTCTGAATAATGCGATACCTGACTGTTCGCCTCCTGGTACAAGTATTCTGTATCTTACCACTTTGTATCATGGTGATATGTGGAAAGATGTAACAGAACAAGACTACGTTACTACTAAGAATAAGTTTGCCAAAGCAATGATAAAAGAGTTTGAAAAGGTAGTCGGAGTTTCTGTAACGCCATATATAGAAGAGATTGAAGTCGCATCTCCTGTAACTCTAGCCCGTTATACAGATGCATACAATGGAAGCATTTATGGTTATGAGATTACTAACTGGGATTCTGTTATTCCAAGGCTTTTAATGATAAAAGATGAGGAGTTCATAAAGGGTCTTAAATTCTCAGGAGGATTCGCTTTTCGGTGTCACGGTTACGCTTCATCATTGCTGTCCGGGGAAACCGCAGCGCTTTTAACAGTTAAAGATATAAAAGCGGCTAAGCAGCAGTAAACATAAGATTACTTTGTATTGACTATTTGCAATTACAGACCGATAATTTACTTGTGATGAGTAACCATGAGGTTAATGGAAAACTGGATATCTTCAAACCTAAGGATGTAAAAGGTGTTGTAAAGGATTATATCTTAATAACTCTTGGGGTTTTGTTTGTCACAATAGGCGTATACTTTTTTAAGTTTCCCAATAATTTTGCCATAGGCGGAGTTACCGGCTTGGCTATGATTCTAAGCAATGCGTTCAATGGTGCAATAAGTTCAGCTACCATAATACTTATCGTAAATGTCATACTGCTTATCATCGGGTATCTGGTACTGGGAAAGAAATTCGGAAACAGGACTTTATACGGAAGCCTGCTTTTCTCATTATCTTTGAGTCTTCTTGAGATATTAGTACCTATGAATGGACCTATTACAGATGAGCCTTTACTGGAGCTGGCTTTTGCAGTTATGTTCCCTGCGTTAGGTTCTGCAATTCTTTTTAATATTGGGGCATCTACAGGCGGTACTGATATCGTGGCAATGCTTTTAAAGAAATATACCAGCTGGGATATTGGAAGATCTTTACTCCTTACCGACTTTTTTCTTACCCTTGCAGGGTTTACAGTATTTAGTGTAAAGACTGTGCTGTTATCTATATTAGGCCTTTTGATAAAATCAACGCTTGTGGACAGTATAATAGAGAATCTCAATCTAAATAAGTACTTTACCATCATAACAAAGCACCCTGATGAGATATGCGACTATATCTTAAAACATATACACAGAAGCGCTACTGTTTTTGATGGAAAAGGCGCTTTCTCCCATGAAGATAAGAAGATAATAATCACGGTTATGAACAGAGCACAGGCAGTGCATTTAAGGCTGTATATAAAGAAGGTGGACCCGGAAGCTTTCATATTAATTACCAATACTTCGGAAATTATTGGGAAAGGTTTCAGAGCTTGATGGTATAATAGTAAAAAATCTATGGAGGCTTCAGATGGCATTTGCAAAAGATTACGGATTTTCACCACAAAATGATGCAAGAACAAATACAATAGCTTTACAAAAAGCGGTGGATAAAACAGGAACTATAACAATAGAAGAACCTGGCATATATGATATAGACGATGCTATTGTTGTACCTTCTGATACTGCTCTTGTATTTGGAAAAGGCGTGTATATAAGAAGGACGACTGATACAGGATATGTATTCATAAACAAAGGCGCATACACAAGAGAATATGACAGCAATATTTCTATAACAGGACTTAATCTTTTATGCAACGGCCATAATTCAAAACAGGGAAACCTCATAACCGGCCTTAGAGGGCAGGTATGTTTCTTTTATGTTAAAGATTTAGTTATACGCGACTTATTGTGTTTAGACCTTATGGAATACAGTTTCTGCATACAGGTATGTACATTTGAAAATCTGTTAATAGAGAATGTGCATATAGAGGGACTTAAAGATGGTATACATATAGATAAAGGCTGCAAGTTTGCAATAAGGCACGGCATATTCAAAACATTTGATGACCCGATAGCAATAAATGCTCATGATTACACGACCGGTTCTCCTGAAATGGGCTGGATAGAAGACGGGCTTATTGAGGATTGTTATGACTTGGACCAGGAAAAGACGGTCGGTTATTTCTGCAGGGTGCTTGCAGGAGCCTGGCTTGACTGGTATGAAGGTATGAAAGTGCAGCAGTCGGATACAGTCGTTTATAACAACAGGATGTATAGGGTAAACATGGAGCCAAATGACATCTTTTATACATCCGACACTCCTCCAAGCCACGAAGAAGGAACAAAAGAATATGACGGTATAAAATGGACAATGACACAGGATAAAGGGATTGTATATAACTGCGGATGCAGGAATATCCATTTTAGGTATATCTATTTAAAAAAGGAAAGACATACTGCATTCTCTCTGACTTTTGATAAAACGAAGTATTCAAGAGGCTGTTATCCTAATTCAATACCTCCTGTACAGGAAGATATAACATTCGACCATATATATGTGCAAAATGAGATTACTGACCTTATAGGTATCAGAACTCCTGTTAACACAATAAAGCTTACTAATTCAGCAATAGGCAATAACAGGATTAATCTTAGAAATGTTGAAGAAGAGGGAATAACATATATACCAGCCCATATACTCATATCCAATGTATCTTTCAAAGGAGACGGTAAACAAAGCCTTGTTTATGCAGCAGAAGGCAGAAAAGCCACATTAAAGATAAACGGCTCCATAAAAGAGAACAGTACCTATGAACCTGTAATAGAGGGTGATGTAGATGTTCTGGAAAAGGACATATAGCTGATATTATCCGCCATCTTGCACATTAAAACTGCGCCAAGTTGCACATTGAAAACGTGCCAACTTGCACATTTGTGTTGCTATGTTTTATATAAATACATGAATTTTACAATTCTTCATATTGGATATTTTGTTTTTCTGTATACCTGACAAAAGCTCAATCCGTGTTTTTCGACAGTTTCATTCGGTGTTTTTCGACGGATACAATCCATGTTTTTCGGAGTAAGTAGTGCTTTTGCCTTCTCCTTGTCTGATAATAAGGCCTTTTTCTAATAAATTAGCTAATACACGTACTGTTGTTGCCTGAGATAATCCTGAGTAATTCTCAATTTCCTTTCTGGTGGAATAATATTTATCTTTAAGATAATCAAGCACTTTCTGTTCATTATAAGAAATTGCGTTTTCTTTAATTATAAATTCATGTTTGTAATTAATATTTGGCAGAGTGATTTTAAATGCATTATCAGATACTTCTATTTTCGGTTTTATATAAAAATCATCATAAGATTCCATTATTTTCTGAATACCTGTTCCATATGCTTCTATTAAATGAAGACGGTAGAATATATCGCAAATTCTACTGTTTCTTAAAACCGATATGCCAAGCATCATATCATTGTAGGTAATACCTTTTGGTAATCCTCCAAGTGATACAAATTCAATTCTGTCATCAAACAAACTTATTAATGTACTGCTGCTGTAAGAATAATCTCTGTGTGTAATTGCATTCAGTAAGGCTTCTCTGACTGCTTCAACAGGGTAATCAGGGATATCAATCCTGTCCAATCCGGAAAATTCTGACCTGATTCTGTTAAAGAGTTCAATATATTTAAATACATCATCTATCTGTCTAAGGATAGATCCGGAAAATTCCTTTCGGTCTTTGAAAGTCAGTTTGTTTATGCCTTGAAATATAGCTAGCTTAATAGTATGAATGCATTGGTCAGAAAATATCAGACCAAGATTTGTATACAATCCATCTGAATTTTTAATACCCAGTGATCTTTTTTGTTCTTCCTTGAATTCAACTTTTCTTTCCGTGAAATACCTCATAGCTTCATTAAAAGACAAATCCTGAATAATGGATTTAGTTGCTTCGAATTCATATATATAATCGCTTTTATACTCTGTTGTCATATTCTTAATACCTATGGATATCATCTCTTTCTAATCAGATTATACATTTGCTAATCATAAAAGCAAAGAAAAATGATTAGAAATGATTAGAAGTGATTAGAATTCAATAGATATGAAGCTTGCAGGAGTACGTTATAAGCGTTGCTTTATATCCTGAGCGATGCTGGGGTCATTCAATTTTGTTACGGCAAAGCATTTTTATAACCATTCCTTTCGCTTTCGCTCAAGGCACAAAACGATATGAATCGTCGGCTTTGAGCGGTATAATTTAAGTGGACGGACAGACATACTACAGAGCACGGGGAGGTGAGTGCGTCTCC
>JAQVAJ010000041.1 GCA_028690885.1 Clostridia bacterium | reverse complement strand
ATTATCAATATCGGACTTATTCCAGAAAAGATTGAACAATACAGTATGGATATAGATGCTGGAATAGTTATTTCTGTATCACCTTTGGAGAATACTCAGGTAAAGTATGGAGAGACTATAAGAATATATGTATCAATGGGATCTCAGTATGAAAGAACTTCTGTGCCTGATCTTATGGGTTTAACCAAGGAACAGGCGGCTGCTCGTTTAGCTGAGTTTAATCTAGTAATGAATGTAATGTCAGAAGAAGAGATTCCAGGTAAGACACCTATAATAACATATCAATATCCGGAAGCTGGTTCAGGTATATACGAGCACAGTACAATTGATGTTAAACTTGCTGTTGATACCGAAGGTGTAATATATGAAGACATATATGCTAAATATGTTTTTGACCCTACAATTGCAGAGATATCAAATATGCAATTTCCACTTACCTTAAGATTTAAGTTGGAGCATTCTGATCAATCTGGATCATCTCAGACATCTGTGAATGTTGCAGATCTGTCTAAACTTCCATATGAAAGAGATATCAGGATACCTGCAAAAGGAGAAACAAAATTAACAGTATTTATAGGTTCAGTTCCTTACAAAGATCCAATAGTTTATAAGTATTTCGACTATTATGTACCGACACCCAGTCCATCAGATCAACCTGGAGATACTCCTGAGGGCGAACCAGGATTGCCTGATGCGCCAGTTGAACCATAAATGGAGATAGGTTTAGTTACAAAATCTGTTAGCGGGCAATACACAGTAAAAACAGAAAAAGATGAATATATCTGCAAACCAAGAGGCTTGTTCAGAAAAGATGGTTTTAAGCCTCTTTGCGGTGATATAGCAGAATTTGAAATAACAGATATTTCTGATAAAGAAGGCTATATACAGAAGATAAAAGAAAGAAAGAACAGCCTTATACGACCTCCAGTAGCAAATGTTGATACTTCAGTTATTGTTTTTTCAATAAATAATCCAAAGCTGGATGAATTCTTAATTGATCTTCTAATACTTGCAAGCAGAGCACATAAAATCCAGTCCATTTTATGCATTAATAAATCAGATCTTGCAGATGATGACAAATTAAGACTTGTAATGAAGGAATATGAGAAGTGCGGTTGTGAGATAATTGTGACTGATGCTCTTCATGAGGATAACCTAGATAGGTTTTCAAAAGTTATTTCCTCTGGAATCACTGTTTTTGCAGGACAGTCCGGAGCAGGTAAATCGACACTAATAAATGCACTTACAAAAACAAAAAGCATGCAGACTGGCATTTTAAGCCGAAAGATTGAAAGAGGAAAGAATACCACGCGGCATTGTCAGCTTCTACCATACATGGGAGGATATATTGTTGATACACCGGGTTTTTCCAAATTTGATCCAGGTTTGCTTGAACCAGAGGCAATTAAAGATATGTATAACGAGTTTGATGAATACAAATCAGTATGCAAGTTCAATGATTGTAAACACATAAATGAAAAAGGTTGTGCAGTAATTAAAGCGGTTGAAGAGAATCTTATACCAATCGGACGATACAACAGGTATAAAATGATATATAATATGTCTAAAGAAGCTTTGAAAAACAGGAGGGGATACTGATGATAATAATCTCACCATCACTTCTTGCCAGTAATTTTGCAAGACTTGAAGACGAAGTTAGAAAAATAGAAGAAGGTGGAGCACAATATGTCCATATTGATGTTATGGACGGCCATTTTGTACCGAACATTTCAGTAGGCATACCTGTCGTGGAATCTTTACGTAATATTACAGATCTTGTATTAGATGTTCATTTAATGATAACTGATCCCGACAGATATATTGATGATTTTGCTAAAGCAGGTGCCGACATAATATGTGTTCAGCAGGAGGCATGTATCCATTTAGACAGGACAATAAGGCATATAAAGGAAAATGGAAAGAAAGCAGCTGTTGCATTGAATCCGGCAACAGATATATCAGTACTTAAAAATGTCCTTCATCTGCTGGATATGGTTCTTATAATGAGTGTAAATCCAGGTTTCGGCGGACAATCATATATTCCATACAGTACTCAGAAAATTAAAGAACTGAGGAAAATGGCTGATTCTATGGGATTAAATCTTGATATTCAGGTAGATGGAGGCGTAACACTCGACAACTGTCAGGAAATTAAAAAGGCAGGTGCAAATGTTTTGGTTGCAGGCTCTGCTATTTTTAAATCAGACGATATAAAAGAAACCATAAGACAGCTTAAGGAACTCTGATTATAAAAGTTTGTCGATAATTTCTTTTATTTCTTCTTTTGTTTCCCTATATACATTAATCCGTAGCGTATCAGCTCCGGATTTTCTAATTTCATCAATGCGATTTATATTATTTATTGTGAAAGCTCCTAAAAGATATGAAGTATGACAATCGCAATAAGTAACGATATCTAATCTTTTCTTTTGTCTGTCTAGAAGGTGCAAGTCTTGATTCATGCATTCAGGCATCTGATTAAATGCTCCCTTTATACAGTATTTCGTTTTCATTACAGCTACACGGCCGTATGTTATATATTCAAAACTAATATTTGAATTCATTCCTATAAAAGAAGATATATCTTCAATTGGCAGTTCATGTGAAAGACATACCGCTTTTACATTGCTGTAACCTGCAAGAAAATCTGCAGTATAAGTATTCAAGCAATTTATACCAAAATCCATTACCTTATCACAATCATACTCTAATATTCCCATTGAGGATGAAATGACTCTTTTTGGCAAAATGGTTTTTTCGTCCAGCATTGAACCTATTGGTTTATACATATAGGCACGGTTATCATATGAATATCTTTTATACATACTTTCGGGCATATAAATCCTATCGGCATTTATATCCTTTATATCAAAATCAGGTCTGTCTTCAAAAAAGAAAAGTGATACTCCAGGCTTCTTGTCAGTTCTGCTTATTGAACGGTTTATATTAAGATGCTTTGGAAAAACTTTATCAACAGGTGCAACAGATATTGCTTTTCTTATTTCTGCCAATCCAACTAACGCATCTCTTCTTAAAGCATTTACAGTTTTTGCTGGAAGGAAAACATCAAAATCAGTTTTAATGGATATATCCTCGAATTCAAATACAGTATTTCCGGTTTTAGATAAATTCTTCAGAATATTCTGATTTGCATCGGTATTATTTGCCTCTTGTACAGCTATGTCAGAATATGCAGTAAAACTGTTTGAACGGTTATCAGTAACTGTGAATTTTGCTTTTTCTCCATGTTTTGCCTGAAATACACCCTTTATGGCTGTTTTTCTGTAAAAATCATCTACATAGGATTTTTGCGCTTCTTCCATCAGTTGTTTATCGTATGTGAGATAGACATGCTCGAAATTATCAGGTACTCCATTTCTGCATATGAGGCCATACTTATTGCCATTTTTTCTTATAATATTTACATACATCCCTAAATCATTCTTTGGAAAACTTATCCCGTCTCCATTTACAAGTTCCTTGTCGGATTCTATCTGTATAAGGCCTTTTTCTTTATTTACCCCGATAACAGTGCCGATTTTTATACCTGTGTTACCAGAAAAATTGTAAGCCATCATTTCTTTTCCAGGTTTCGAGAACATGTATCCTTCAGAAAAGCCTTCTCTGTTAAATACCATCATAGCGTCTTGTCTGTCTTTTTGAGTTAAGGTACCGGATATTGCTTTTTTGTATGTTCTTGTAATTATAGCTACATATTCAGGGCTTTTCATACGGCCTTCAATTTTTAACGAAACTACATTTGCATTTTCAATTTCCTTGATATGGTCCATTACTGCTATATCTTTTGTGGATAGAAGATTTTTAAAAGCTAATACTTTATCTTCCTTTGCTAAGGTGTATGGCAGTCTGCATGGCTGGGCACAGCCTCCTTTATTGCCGGATTTTCCCCCATTAAAGAAACTTAATTCACATTGTCCGGAATAACTTACGCATAAAGAACCATGGCCAAATACTTCAATTTCTATACCAGTTTCAGTTAAAGCCTTAATTTGCTCAATCGTCGCTTCTCTTGCCGCTATTATTCTTTTAAATCCCATATTTTTCAAAAGTATTGCTTCTTTGGGATTTATGACACTCATCTGCGTTGACGCGTGAAGTCTAAGGGACGGTATGTTTTTTCTTATTTGTGCTGCTAATCCTAAATCCTGAACTATAACGGCATCAACACCATATGTATATGCTTTGTATGCATTGTCTAAAGCAAATGACATGTTTGAGTCATCTATTAAAGTATTGATTGTTACATAAACAAGAACATCTCTTAAGTGACAATAGCTTACTGCTTCTTTAAGTTCTTCAAATGTAAAGTTGTCGGCATTTGCACGTGCACTGAAAGTTTTCAGTCCAAGATAAACAGCGTCTGCTCCGTTTTGCACAGCTGCTTTAAGGCTTTGCATATTGCCTGCGGGTGATAAAAGTTCCAATAGATTCCTCTTTCCGACTTCTAAATAGTATAAAAGTACGGATATATGATAATATATATAAAACGATTTAACAATCGTTTCCACGATTTATCAGTCGTTTCTACGATTTAGTATTCGTATTTACGACAATTGCGGTTGTTGCCGCTGGAATGGAGAAGTTATGCCGCTAGACGGAATGGCAGTAAGATGCCTTGCTAATGAATTAAACCAGCTTTGTAGGTATTCTAAGATACAGAATATATTTATGCCTAGAAATAATGAAGTTGTATTGAGTATATATGGAGATAAAAAATCACATTATCTGACAATATCAATGGAACCAAGCAGTCCAGGCATATATTTGAGATATGATAAAATGGATAATCCAAAGACCCCATTTAGTTTTTGTATGTTTTTAAGAAAACATATAGGCGGAGGATGGATTGAAAGGGTATATACAAAAGATTATGAAAGAGTAATACTTTTTGATATTAATCATACAGATGAACTGGAAGAAACGTCTAAAAAAACTATGATAGTCGAACTAACAGGAAGAAATTGTAATCTTATTGTTGTAAATTCGCATAATAAGATTCTCGATGCTCTTAGGCATGTGGATGAATTCATGTCTTCAGTAAGAAGGATAATGCCTGCAAGTGAGTATGCTGTTCCACCTTTGCAGAACAAAAAACTTATTAATAATGTAACAATCGAAGATCTTGATATTTATTCTGAATTCAGTGTTTCTGATGCAATATTTAAAACAGTAATGGGAACTGCTCCCATATTTGGTAAGGAAGTATGTTACAGAGCAGGAGTTGATGATATGAAACCTGTTAAACATCTGACTGATAAAGAAAAAGAAGATTTATCAGCTGCTCTTTCACGAATTGCTGATATATCAGAAAGATACAGTTATGAACCTGTGGCAATATATCACGATAATAAGAAAAACATGAAAGATTTTTACTGTTTAAACCTTTTAATGTATGAAAATATTCAAAGTATCAAAGTAAAAAGATTAGACTCGTTTTTAGATGTATTCACACAGTATATAGGTGAAAAAGCAAGGGTATACGAGCTTTCACAAAAATCTGATACTATCAAGAAAGTCCTTTCTACTCATCTTGGAAAGGTTGAGAAGAAGCTTAATATATATCAAAACAGTTTATCAGATGCTGACAAAGTGAAACAATACAAGTTGTATGGCGAGTTTATTATGGCAAATCTTCCCATGCTTAAGAAAAGAGTTGAGAATGTGCAGTTGCTGGACTATTATACAAATGAGATGATTGATATTCCTATGGATCCTTCAAAAGATGCATTGAAAAACGCTCAGGCGTACTATAAGAAGTATAAAAAAGGTATGGCTGCATACGATTATAGTATAAAAGCAATTAAAGAAATGAAAAAAGAGAAGGATTATCTGCAGTCAGTGATGCATGCACTTTTATCATGTGAAAAAAAACAGGATATTGAAGACATTAGAAAAGAGATGATTCAACAGGGTTACATGAAAGAAAAACAGCTTCGAAAAAAATCAAACAAAAAAATTGAAACAGAAACTGCTTTATTCCGGCCTATAGAGTATATTTCTTCTGAGGGGTATGAGATATATGCGGGCAGGAATAATACTGATAATGACAGACTTACATTCGGTTTTTCGGAGTCTTATGATATCTGGCTGCATGTTAAAAATATGCATGGGTCTCATGTAATAGTTAAAAACAAGGAGCAAACTGAACAGTTTGTGCCAGACAAGACGTTAACTGAAGCTGCTATGGTAGCTGCATTTCATTCAGAAGGTAAAGATTCAGGACAAGTGGCTGTGGATTATACATTTGCTAAAAATGTTAAAAAGCCAAAAGGTTCAAAACCCGGATATGTGAATTATTTTAATTACTATTCAGCTTATGTTAAAGCAGATAAAGAAGCAGTTGAAAAGCTTAGAAAAAGCTAAGCGTTCAGTTTGCAAAAAAGTCATCCTTATTGTAATATTACGGAATAGGAGATATGTATGTTTAATAAAAAAATAACTGAAAATTTAAGTAAATCATCCTTCATACGTGCAATGTTTGAAGAAGGCAACAGATTAAAAGCAATATATGGTGAGAAAAATGTTTATGATTTTTCTATAGGGAATCCTGAAATGGAACCTCCTGTTGAAGTCAAGCAAAGTCTTCTAGATATAGCTATGAGCAAGGAAGAAGGCATGCATAAGTATATGAGCAATGCCGGATATGAACAGACAAGAAAAGCAGTTGCAAAAAGCATTAAGAATGATTACGACTACGATATCCCTTATAAGAATATTATTATGTCTGCAGGAGCAGCTGCAGGACTTTTTGTTACTTTAAAGTCTATTTTGAATCCTGATGATGAAGTAATAGTATTCAAACCATATTTTGCAGAATATGGATTTTATGTAATGCATGCTCAGGGAAATCTTAAAGTAGCAGATTGCGATGAATCTTTCATGCCTGATATTGACTCTTTTATGAGAACAGCAACATCAAGGACAAAAGCAGTTATTATTAACACCCCCAATAATCCTTCGGGAGTCATATACCCTAAGGAAGTATTATTGAAACTAAATGAAGCTATAAGGCAGGTGGAGAAAAAATATAACACAGATATTTTTGTTTTAAGTGATGAACCTTATGCCAAGATAGTTTTTGATGATGCTACAGTTCCTTGCGTATTTAAATGTTTTGATAAAGCTATCATTATAAATTCATATAGCAAGTCGCTTGCACTTCCTGGAGAGAGAATAGGATACATAGCTGTAGACCATAAAATACCGAACGCTGAATTACTTCTGAATATATGTATTTTCAATACAAGGACATTAGGTTATGTAAATGCTCCTGCCCTAATACAAAGAGTAATACAGCAGTCATGCGAAGCGAAAGTTGATGTAGAAGATTATAAAAGAAGAAGAGATCTTCTATATAATCATATGATTGAATGCGGATTCAGTATAAAAAAACCACAAGGGGCATTTTATTTATTCGTTAAGTCACCAGTTGAGGATGAGATGGAATTTGTTGAAAAAGCAAAAGAATACAATATATTGATTGTGCCTGGCAGGGGATTCGGTATGCCAGGATATATAAGAATGTGTTTTTGTGTATCTTATGAAACAATAAAATCCAGTCTGCCTAAGATTACTCAATTGGCAAAGGAGTATTTTAAATGATTAAAATAACAATTAAAAATAACAATGACAGTTTGAGTTTAGACAAGCTTGCCTTTGGAACAGGTTGTTTTTCTGATTACAATGATAAAGATAGTTATTTTGTTTTAATGGATAGATTTTTTGAAAATTTCAGAACCTTTGATACTGCTCGTTCATATAACGAATGGCTTCCAGATGGGAAAGACATATCTGAATACATGCTTGGTCAATGGATAAAATCGCGAAACAACAGAGATGAAATAGTTATAATTACTAAGGGAGGTTTCCCAAAAAATCTAAAAATAAAGAAAGATGTTATAAATAGGATAACAAAAGAAGATTTGCAATATGACTTGGACACAAGCCTTAAAACAATGAATATTGACTGTGTTGATATATTTTTATTACACAGAGATGATGAATCAAAACCGGTTGAAGACATTATACCTATACTTGATAACTTTGTTAAACAGGGTAAAACACGGTTTGTAGGAGTAAGCAACTGGAAAACTGAAAGAATTGAAAAAGCTAACGAGTTTATTGCAAAGGAGAATATGACTCGTCTTGTTTTATCGCAGTGTTACTTTTCATTAGCAGAATCAACTCCTGAAAAATTTGATGATTCAACAATAGTCTGCATAAATAAAGCCGAATATGAATGGTATGAGAAGAGTAAGATGCCGTTAATGGCATATACTTCACAGGCAAAAGGATTTTTTACGAAAATTCACAACGGTGATATGAAAAAAAGTGATATAGTCAGATTTATGTCTGATGATAATATTGAAAGAGCAAGAAAAGCTAAAAAACTTGCAGATGAGTATAGTGTCTCTCCCACATGCATCGCACTTGCCTATCTGACAAATAACAAGGTTCAGACATCCGCTATTATAGGTCCTAGGAATTTATCTCAGCTGGAAGACAGCATGAAAGTCAAGGATGTTATGTTATCAAAGGACCAGATAAAGTGGCTTAACGGAGAATAATGGAACTTAGAGAAGACCGCAAACTTCAAATACATCAATCTTTTTTATTAATAGCAGTTGTTATGATAATTTTTCTTGCTGTTCAGGTTGTAGGAATGTTCTTTTTAATGGACAATCTGTACCTGTACCAGGCTATCAGTGAGATACTTGGTCTGGCAATACCTGTACTTGCATTTCTTCTTATTACCAAAAGAGCAAAAGACAATATACACATAAGAAGGGTTAGTATAAAAAATACTCTTA
>JAQVAJ010000040.1 GCA_028690885.1 Clostridia bacterium | reverse complement strand
TGGCGCTGATAACAATAAAACGATGTATGCTGTAAATCCTGAATATGGATTTATGACTATTAAGGCAAAAGCCGTGATACTTGCAATGGGATGCAGGGAAAGACCAAGAGGAGCATTAAGGATTCCAGGTGCTAATGTCGCAGGTATATTCACGGCTGGTACTGCTCAGAGATTTGTTAATATGGAAGGTATACTGCCCGGTTCAAAGGCAGTTATACTTGGAAGCGGGGATATAGGGCTTATAATGGCAAGAAGGCTTACACTTGAAGGAATTAAGGTCCAGGGAGTGTATGAGATAATGGATTATCCTGGTGGTCTTACCAGGAATATCGTACAGTGTCTTGATGACTTCAATATACCTTTGCACCTTTCTACTACAATAGTAAAGATTCATGGTAAAGGCAGAGTTACCGGAGTAACTACAGCTAAAGTTGATAAGAACATGATGCCTATTAAAGGAACGGAAGAATATGTTGAGTGCGACACTCTTTTGTTATCCGTCGGGTTAATACCGGAAAATGAACTGACAGAGCAGATGGGTGTGGGTATGTATCAGGTTACAGGCGGAGCGTATGTCGACCAGGATCTGGAAACTGATATTGAAGGTATATTTGCCTGCGGGAATGTTCTTCATGTGCATGATTTAGTGGATTATGTAACAATGGAAGGTCAGAAAGCAGCTAAAAGCGCAAAGAAATATCTTGATGATTTGTTAGAACAGAAGAAAACCAAGCCCGAAATAAAAGTTATTCCAGGTAATGGTTTGAGGTATGTACTGCCTCAGCATATATATTTAAAAGATCCGGAAGAAAAGATAAAAGTATTTTTCCGCTCAAAAGCTAGATACAAGGATGTAGTTATAAAAGCGATTATGAATGATGAAGTTATAGCAAAAAAGAAGGTAATAAGACTCATACCTTCAGAGATGGAATCAGTGGAAATCAAAGCATCAGATCTGTTTTCAATAACCGATAATGGGAAAAATATATATGATCTGATTATAGAGGTTGAACAATGAAGAAAGATATAACCTGCATAGTATGTCCAAAGGGCTGCACGATACATGTTGAATATGATGAAACCGGCATTAAAAGCATGGAAGGTTATAGCTGCAAAAGAGGTATAGAATACGCAACTGCAGAAATCCTTTCACCGACAAGAATGGTGACTTCCTCTGTTAAAACTGATAATGCAAGATATACTGTCTGTCCTGTAAAAACCAGCAAACCTATAGGAAAAGATAAAATACAGGATGTTATGAAGAGTATATGCTGTGTGAAAGTAAAAGCTCCAGTAAGGCAAGGAGACGTCATAATCAAAGATGTTTGTGGAACAGGGGCTGATATAGTAGCTACCCAGACACTGGAGGCACTTGAAAAAGAATGAAAGCGGAATTTTTAAAAGGCATCAACCATGTTCATTTCATAGGCATTAACGGCTCATCCATGTCCGGTCTTGCAATACTTCTGTTTGAAAAAGGAATAAAAGTTACTGGTTCAGATATAGAGCACACTCATACTATGGATAAGCTGATATCCATGGGTATTGAAGTATATGTTCCACATGACAGCAAAAAAATGGGCAAACCCGACCTGGTAGTGTATACAGCAGCTGTTCATTCAGACAATGCGGAGTATATATTTGCAGAAAAAAACAACATACCGCTAATGGACAGAGCGCTTCTTCTTGGTAAAATAATGGATGAATTCAAATACAGCATAGCTATTTCCGGAGCACATGGTAAGACTACAACAACAACTCTTGCAGCTTACCTATTGGAGCAGATGAATTTTGATGCTACTATACATGACGGGGGCGAAGCTCCTTTTCTAAACGGGAATGTAAAAAGCGGTAATTCTGACTACTTCATAACTGAAGCATGTGAATTCAATGGAAGTTTTCTGAAACTGAATCCATATATATCAGTAATTTTAAATATAGATTTCGATCATGTTGACTGGTTCAAGACTTTTGATAACATGAAGAAGTCTTTTTTGGAATTTGCAAACAGAACTGATAAAGACGGTTATCTTGTTGCATGTTATGATGATGTTCCAACAAGAGAGGTTGCTTCACAGGTTAAGTGTAATGTAGTATATTACGGATTGAATAATAAGGCATTGAATTACACAGCTATTGATATTGTTATAAATTCTGATGGAAAAGCTTCATATGACTTATATACTAAAGATATAAAAGTCTGCCGGGTAAGTCTTGGTGCTGAAGGTATGCATAATGTGCTTAATTCATTGGCAGTAATAGCAGTTATGGATATATTAGGAGCTGATCTTAACAAAGCAAGCAGTCATCTTTCATATATCCATGGAGCAAAAAGAAGATTTGATTTACAAGGAGAGGCTGATGGAGTAAAAGTATACTCCGATTACGCACACCATCCGACAGAGATAGCTGTAACACTGGACACAGCCAGTAAAATGAAACACAGAAAACTATATGCTGCTTTCGAAGCACATACATTTTCCAGGGTCAGAGTGCTGTTTAGTGAGTTTGCAAAATGCTTTGCTAAAGCTGATATAGCTATAATTGCTGACATATATAATGATAGAGAATCAGCAGATTTTGAAGTGTCAGGCAAGAAACTGGCAGAAGCTATACAAAAGAATGGAACAGATTCAATATATCTTCCTTCTTACAAAGCAATAGAAGACTACCTTTATGAACATGTACAGCCAGGGGATGTTGTGATGGTGCTTGGCTCGAAGTATCTTGAAACTATATGCATGCCATTAGTTGAAAGGCTTAAAGACAGGGAATCTGGTAAATAAAGCAAAACGGAACTGTTTATATTAATTAAAGGCAACAATCTGTTGCCCTATTTATATGTAAAGAATATAATTTAAATATGAGGAAAAAAAAGAAAGCTAAAGAAGCAGCTCTTCTGAGCTTATATAGAAGAAATTCCCAAACAGGTAACATCATAATCGATGTAGCTTTAGACAGGTATCTGGAATTTTTCCACGAATGGGATAATGCTGTATTCAAAAAGAGGGACTTGAATCCTGAACTTGCAGAGTTTTTAGACATTTGCTCAGAAGATATTCCTTTAAGCAAACAGTTTGATGTACACTTTCATATAAAGAACATCGCACTGGATTCTGAAAAAGAAAAATTAATTATTGCTAGTTATCATAATTACTATACTGCCTTAAAAAAACTTGAAGATAGAAAAGTAAAGAGGATAGCAAGATTTTCTGTAATATTGTTTGTAATCGCATTAGGGTTTATATTTCTCAACCTTATAGCAAACGCAAGAGCAGGAAACCAGTTATTACCAAAAGTTCTGCTAGAAGGTTTATTAATAGGTGGCTGGGTATTTATGTGGGAAGCTTTGCATATGCTTTTTTTCGACATACTGGAACCTTTTAAAAGGAAGAGGGAACTAAAAAGATTTCTGAATGCAGAAATTACATTTTCCAGCGAAATAGATAAAGGAGTATGATTTATGGACAACAGGGATTGGTTTAAAAAAGCAGGATATGGGATGATGGTTCATTGGGGTCTTTATTCTTTGTTAGCAGGAGAATACAAGGGGCTAAAAAGTGGGCATTATGCTGAATGGATACAGTCATATCATAAAATACCGATAAAGGAATACGAAAAATTGTGCCAGGCATTCAATCCGGTATTCTTTGATGCTGACGAATGGGTCCGCTTCGCAAAAGAATGTGGTATGAAATACTTTGTTGTTACCTCCAAGCATCATGACGGTTTTGCTCTTTTTAAATCTAAAGCGGATAAATACAATGTTTGTGATATGACGCCATTTAAAAGGGATATAGTTGGAGAATTAGCAGAAAGCGCATATAAGTACGGTCTTAAATTCGGGCTGTATTATTCTCAAGATATAGACTGGCATGAAATGCATGGTGGAGGTTATGACACTGAAAGAATTTCTGCAGGTACAACATGGGACAATATCTGGGATTATCCTGACAGGACAATTAAGAATTACGATATATGCTTTGAGAATAAGATAAAGCCCCAGGTAGAGGAGATACTGAAAAATTATGGAGAGCTTCTGCTTATATGGTTTGATGTACCTGTAACACTCAAGGAAAGACACAGTAAGCAATTGTATGACATGGTTAAGAAATATCAGCCGGATTGTCTTATAAACTCACGTCTTGGAAATGGGATATATGATTACGTTTCTTTAGGGGATAACGAGATACCCGATAGTTTAGATAATATCCGGGGAGCTAAAAAATCTCCTTTCGGATTATATGAGTCAGCCGCTACACTGAATGATACTTGGGGCTTTTCATATCACGATCATAACTGGAAAAGACCGGAACAGATTGCCGCATACAGAAAGCAATTGAATGATTTAGGCATAAACTATCTTATAAACGTAGGACCTGACGGACTGGGAAGAATACCAAGCCCTTCAATAGATATATTGAAGGGAGCATACGAACTGTTTCCGCTTATACAAGAGGAATTCTGAAGACATATTCATAGACATGTAGGTTTGTAGTATAGGGGTAAACATGAAGCAGGTACTTAGACAGGAAAAAAAATATCTCATATCAAAAAGTGATTACATAAAGTACTCGGCTGCTTTCAATACATATCTTGCACAAGATGAAAATAATGGTGAACATGGATATACTGTAAGGTCTTTGTATTTTGATACCTTGTTTGACAATGACTTTAATGAAAAAGAAGAAGGAGTTGAAATAAGAAGAAAAATTCGCCTTCGGATTTATAAACCGACTGATGAATTCGCATCACTTGAGATGAAACAGAAGCAAGGTTCTCAGCAACTAAAAAGATCTTTAAAGATGAGTAAAGAAGATGCTATTCTTCTTACCAAGGGAGTGTACGGTCCTTTACTTAATTACAAGGAATCCTTTGCCAAAGAGATATATGGCGTGATGAATATGCGTTTTTACAGACCTAAAGCAATAGTGGAATACAACAGGAAAGCTTTTATAGCTAAAGAGAACAGTATAAGGATAACATTTGACCATAATATAAGGGCGACAGAAAGCTGCTTTGACATTTTTTCTGATAAGCTGAATTTGTATCCGGTATTTAGTGCAGATGGAGTAGTACTGGAAGTGAAATACAACGGATTTCTTCTTTCATACATTAAGGATATGCTGGACAGAATTGAAAAATCCGAATTATCTGTAAGCAAATATGCATTAAGCAGAACCATCGGTTTGAACTATGTTTTTTAAGAGGAGGGCATATGACACAATATTTATTAAAATTACTTGAGCAGGGAAAGACTCTGACCCTGCAGGACATTCTGTTACATCTTGTTGTAGCGGTCGCTATAGGTATAGTGATATATCTGTCATATATGTATACCCATTCGGGAACCATATATAGCAGAAAATTCAATGTATCGCTACTTATGCTTACATTACTTACAACTATGGTAATGACTGTTATAGGAAACAATATCGCTCTTTCCTTAGGTATGGTAGGCGCATTGTCTATTGTAAGATACAGAACTGCAATAAAGGATTCCAGGGATACAGCATATATCTTCTGGGCAATAATTGTAGGTATATGCTGTGGAGCAGGCGATTATCTGGTTGCTGCTATAGGAAGTGCAATAGTTTTCATACTGCTTCTTGTATTCGGAAAGATTAAGAATGATAACAGGATGCTTGTTATAATAAAAGGAGCAAGAGGTTCGGAAAGGCAGATTGAAGCCATAGTATTTAACTACTATTTCGCTAAAGCGAATCTTCGGGTAAAAAACACCACTGACCTCACTGTGGAATATATATATGAGGTATCTAAAAAGATCATGCGTAAAGCAGCAGTAAACGAAAAAAGCATAACCGATAAGCTATATGAATTACAGCATATAGAGTATGTAAATATTGTAGAGCAGAATGATGAAGTGAACAATTAAAGGAGAAGCCTTTGCGTAGGAAGATTACAAGCATAATAGCTATAATATGCCTTGTTGCGATATCTATAGGATTTACTTTTTTAAATTCTGACAACATAAGATATCATCAGCACCTTATGGCCCAAAGCCATCAAAACTGTAGCCATTCAACAGATGATTTCTGCACGCATATACCTTTAATTAAAATTGATACATCAAGCCAGCAGATACCTGCATTTGAAGATGGAAAGATATTTATAGAATCAGATATCTCCATTTTTGACAAAGAAGATTACAATAATCATTTATATGACCAACCTGATATACAAAGCACTATATTAATAAGAGCTCGCGGTAATTCTTCTTTATTTTTTGATAAAAAATCATATTTCATAAAGCTAATAAACGATGATCATAGTGAAAATAAACAGAAAGTCTTAGGTATGGATAATCATGATGAGTGGGTTCTTCATGGACCTATTCTTGATAAGACTTTAATAAGAAACTACATAAGTATGAATCTTTCAGGTCAGATTATGAAAACCGCTCCTGATGTGCGCTTTTGCGAAGTATTCATAAACGATCAATACATGGGTCTATATGTCATGATGGAATCCATATCACGTGCAGAAGGAAGAGTGGATATAGCCAAGTATAATGAGAATGATCCTTTCACCAGCTATATCATAAGGCTAGACAGAGGTTCAGACCCTGAAGAAGAGATAACCCTGTTTTCCGGGTATACATATAATTCTGACTCAATTGCTAATATTGTTTATCCTCCGAAGCATTATTTAAATGAACAACTTAATAAGTATATAAGTGACAATATATCTCAATTCGAGAAAGCGCTGTATTCGTATGATTATGATGATCCCAAATTAGGATACCGTAAACATATCGATGTAATGTCTTTTGTCGATTATTTAATTATTAATGAATTTACCCAGAACTATGATGCAGGCATATATTCAACATATCTTTTCAGAGATATTAAAGGAAAATTGGAAATAGGGCCAGTATGGGATTTTAATAATGCATATGACAATTACATGGAGACTCCTATGAATACAACCGGATTCTCATTTCAGAATAAAGTATGGTACATAATGCTTATGAAGGATGAATATTTTGTTAATCTAGTTATTCAAAGATACAAACAGTTAAGGAAAACTGTATTAAGCGAAGAATATGTAATCGGATATATAGAAGATACCGTGGAATATTTGGGACCGGCAATTGACAGAAATTTTGAAGTTTGGGGTTATACATTCTTAGCAGATAGAGGAATGCTGTTGCCAAAAGACAGAAATCACAAGAGTTATGAAGCAGCATTGAATCAACTGAAGCAGTTCATAATTGATCGAGGAAACTGGATGGATGATAATATTGATTCCCTCATGCAGTTCTGCCATGATTCAAGGAATAAATCATTTAACGACTAAGGGAGAAGATGAAAAAGTTTTTGATAGGAACAGTCACAATAATTGTATTAGCATTAAGTATAAACTATATACTGTTCTATACAAGCTTCTATATAGATTTTAATCCGAAAGCAACAATAACATCATCCTTTAAAGCTGAAAACGAAAGTATATATATTCTAAAAGATGGTGAGTATGAGAGGTTTGAAATTAGGGGAGTTAATATTGGCAATACAGTACCAGGAAAATTTGGCACAGATTATGCTATCGACAAGTATGATTATTTAAGATGGTTCAAGCAGATACAGGAAATGGGAGCCAATACAATAAGCGTATATCAGATAATGAATGCAGATTTCTATAATGCTCTATATCAGTATAACAAGGATAATGATGACCCGTTATACCTCATACATGGTCTTACCATTTCTGACTATTCTCAAAATAGCCATATAGATGCGACTGATAAGGATTTTTATGAAGATATTATAAGGCAAATATATATCACAGTGGACATACTGCATGGAAGCAGACAGGTTATACTTAACCAGGCAAGCGGTTTGGGTTTTTATCTTCGTGATGTATCACAGTGGGTGATGGGTTATATATTAGGTTCAGGATGGAACAGTTACACAATAGCTTACACAAATGAATTACACAAAGACCATTACGGTTACAGTGGTAAATATATGTATACAAGCGAAGATGCTACAGCATTTGAATCTGTTTTAGCTATGCTTGGAGATACATTAATAAAGTATGAAACGGAAAGATATAAAGAACAAAGATTAGTTTCCTTCTTTAACTGGCCTTCAACAGACCCTTTTGAGTATCCTGACTACATTACAGAATTCTTTAAGAAGTGCGCTGAAGTGGATGTTGAGAACATAAAGACTACGAATCAATTCATGTCGGGTCAATTCGCATCATACCACGCATATCCATATTATCCAGGGTATCTGAATTATTACGAAAATAAGGAATTCTGGTTTGCTGATTCAGAAGGGAATGTTAATACCTATACAGCTTATCTGAAAATGTTAATGCTTCACCATACTATGCCTGTAGTTATTACAGAGTACGGAGTACCAACAGCAAGAGGCATGGCTCATGAGGACACTAATAAAGGATATAACCAGGGAAGAAATTCCGAATTTGAACAGGGAAAGATAATACTAGATACATATAAACAGATAAAAAGCGTAGATTGTGCAGGAAGTCTGCTATTTGTATGGCAGGATGACTGGACAAGAACTACCTGGAATACCCAGCACTCTGTTGATGAAAAAAGATCACCTTACTGGTCAGACGCTCAATCAAGCGATCAGGGGTTCGGCTTGCTAGCCTTCGATCCAGGGAAGAAAGAAGTATTATGTCATGTCGATGGAGATATAGATGAATGGCTCGATATATTACCAGTTGCAAAGACTAAAGATATGTCATTGTTCATGCAGTATGATGAAAAATACATTTATTTTCTTGTACATAAAGAAAATTATAATCACATTAATGATGTCCTATACATACCTATAGACACAACGGATAAATCAGGAAGCAATTATTCTGCTGACCATGATGTAAGATTTGATTCTTATGCTGATTTTCTAATG
>JAQVAJ010000039.1 GCA_028690885.1 Clostridia bacterium | reverse complement strand
ATTATCTCGTTGTTAACGGAAAGAAAGTTAAAGTGTACACATCAAAAGATCCAGCAGAAATTGGCTGGAAGGAATGTGGAGCTGAATATATTGTTGAATCCACTGGTGTTTTCTTAACAAAAGAAAAGGCACAGGGACATTTAACAGCAGGAGCAAAAAAAGTAGTAATGTCCGCACCTTCAAAAGATGATACTCCGATGTTTGTAATGGGAGTAAATCAGGACAAGTATACAAAAGATATGACATTTGTTTCTAATGCTTCATGTACGACAAATTGTCTTGCACCACTTGTAAAAATAGTCCATGATAATTTTGGTGTGGTTGAAGGACTTATGACTACTGTACATTCCACAACATCAACTCAAAAAACAGTTGACGGACCTTCAAACAAAGATTGGAGAGGCGGAAGAGCAGCAGCTACAAATATTATACCTTCATCAACTGGAGCAGCAAAAGCTGTTGGCAAAGTAATTCCTTCTCTTAATGGAAAACTTACAGGAATGTCAATGAGAGTTCCAACAATAGATGTTTCAATTGTTGATCTTACAGTAAGACTTGACAAACCTGCTAGTTATGAAGCAATTAAATCAGCAGTTAAAAATGCTTCTGAAAACGAACTTAAAGGTATAGTAGGATATACTGAAGATGACGTTGTTTCAACAGATTTTATCGGTGATTCAAGAACATGTATATTCGACGCAAAAGCAGGAATATCACTAAATGATAATTTTGTTAAACTCCTTGCCTGGTATGACAATGAGTGGGGATACTCAAACAAGGTCGTGGATCTTATTTTACACATGGCCAAAGTTGACGCAAAATAATAACTAAGGCCCGTATATGCGGGTCTTTTTTAATAAAGGAGAATAATAATGGCATCATTGAATAAAAAAACAATAGAAGATATCAATGTTTCTGGAAAAAGAGTTATAGCAAGGATGGATTTTAACGTTCCCTTAAAAGATGGAGTTATTACTGACGACAAAAGAATACGTGAAGCAATGAGAACTATCAGATATTTATCTGAAAATGGTGCAAAAACTATACTAGTTTCTCATTTAGGACGCCCAAAGGGAGAATTTAATATGAAGTATTCCTTAGGCCCTATAGCCGAAAGAATAACTTCACTTTTAGGAAAAAAAGTAGTATTAGCTGAGGATGTCATCGGGCCTGATGCTAAAAGTAAAGCTGCTTCACTTAAAGATGGTGATGTTATGCTGCTTGAAAATGTAAGATTTCATGCTGAAGAGGAGAAAAATGATCCTGCTTTTGCCAAAGAATTAGCATCTATGGCTGAAATATTCGTTAATGACGCTTTTGGAACTGCTCATAGAGCTCATGCTTCAACAGCAGGTTTAGCTGATTATCTTCCTGCAGTGTGCGGTTATCTTATTAAAAAAGAAATTGACATAATGGGGAAAGCTTTGAAAGATCCTGAAAGACCATTTGTTGCTATACTTGGCGGAGCTAAAGTATCTGATAAGATTGGTGTTATTGAAAGCCTTTTAGATAAGGTTGATACTATTCTTGTAGGCGGAGGCATGGCTTACACATTTGATAAAGCAAAAGGTTATGAAATTGGTACATCAATTTGTGAACTGGATAAAATCGGTTTAGCGGATGAGTTAATAAAAAAAGCAGAGAAAAAGAATGTTAAACTTCTTCTTCCTTTGGATTCAGTTGTTGCTGATTCATTTAGTAATGAAGCAAATAAAAAGACTGTGGATTGTTGTTCCATACCAGACAATATGATGGGAATGGATATAGGTGAAAAGACAATAGCTTCATTTACAGAAGAAATATTGAAAGCAAAAACTATAGTTTGGAATGGACCTATGGGAGTTTTTGAATTTGAGAACTTTGCAAATGGAACAAGACAAATAGCAAAGGCTGTTGCAGAATCTGGTGCTGTATCAATAATTGGTGGTGGTGATAGTGCTGCAGCAGTTGAAATATTAGGATATGCTGATAAAGTAACACACATTTCTACAGGTGGAGGAGCTTCTTTAGAATTTTTAGAAGGAAAAGTATTACCTGGAATTGATGTATTGGAGGATAAATGAGTAGAAAAAAAGTAATAGCAGGAAATTGGAAAATGAATAAGACTCCGTCTGAAACTTCTATTTTTATAACAGAGTTATCAGACAGGGTTAAACAGACAAAAGACATTGTCATTTGTGCAGTTCCATATGTATGTTTAACTGCTGCATTAAAATCAGCAAAAAGAACAAAAATTAAGATTGCTGCTCAAAATTTACATTTTGAAGATAATGGTGCTTTTACAGGTGAGGTATCGACTGATATGCTTACCGATCTTGGAGTTAAATATGTGATAGTAGGCCATTCTGAAAGAAGACAATATTATAATGAAACAGATGCAACCGTTAACAAAAAAATACTTAAAGCACTAAAAGCTGGTTTAAAACCTATTCTTTGTGTTGGTGAAAGCCTTGACCAAAGAGAAATGGGTGTAACAAGCGATTTTGTCAGATATCAGGTTAGATATGCTTTAAACGGAGTGTCTTCTGAAGATATGAAAAATGTAATAATTGCTTATGAGCCTATATGGGCTATTGGTACAGGTAAAACTGCAACTAATGAACAAGCAAATGATGTATGTAAAACTATTAGAGAAACTCTTGTTGAATTATATGGTCGCAGAGTAGCAAATGCTGCACTTATACAATACGGCGGTTCTGTGAACGTTAAAAATGCTAATGAACTTTTCAACATGAGCGATATCGATGGCGGACTTGTAGGTGGAGCCAGCTTAAAAATTGATGATTTTGATAAAATTGTAAACTATAACAAATAATGGAGGGCATAAAATGAAACAATATATAGCTATTGAAGCCGTATGGGCAAGAGAAGTTTTAGATTCAAGAGGAAATCCTACTGTAGAAGTTGAAGTATATGTAGAAGGTGGTTTTGTAGGAAGAGCCGCTGTTCCATCTGGAGCATCTACAGGAGCTTTTGAAGCTGTTGAATTAAGAGATGGAAACAAAAAAATATACCTTGGTAAAGGTGTTGAAAAAGCAGTAGAAAACGTAAATGAGATTATAGCTCCTGAACTTGAGGGTTTAAATGTTCTTGACCAAGTTTATATTGATAAACTGATGATTCAAATCGATGGAACAGAGAACAAAGGAAAACTTGGAGCAAATGCAATTTTAGGTGTTTCTCTTGCAGTAGCAAAAGCAGCAAGCGAAGCTTTAGGGGTAAGCCTTTATGAATATATCGGTGGAGTTAATTCCAAAGTTCTTCCAGTTCCAATGATGAATATTATCAATGGTGGAAAGCATGCTGATAATTCTGTAAGCTGTCAGGAATTCATGATCATGCCAGTAGGAGCATCCAGCTTTAAAGAAGCTTTAAGATGGTGTGCTGAAGTATTTCACACATTAAAAAAAGTTCTTAAAGATAAAGGTTACTCTACAGCTGTAGGAGATGAAGGCGGGTTTGCACCTAACCTTAAAACTGATGAAGAAGCATTACAGGTTATTGTTGAAGCTATTAAAGCAGCAGGATATAAACCTTATGACCAAATCAGAATAGCTCTTGATCCAGCTGCTACAGAGATGTACGAAGAAGCTAAAGCAAAAGGTAAAGAAGGATGTTACTATTTCTGGAAAACAGATAGAATGTTTACAGTTGATGAATTAATAGATTTTTGGGCTGAGATGTGTGATAAGTATCCAATTATCTCTATCGAAGACGGACTTGCTGAAGAAGACTGGGAAGGCTGGAAAAAACTCACCGAAAGACTGGGTAGCAAGATTCAGCTTGTAGGAGATGATTTATTTGTTACTAATACTAAAAGGCTCAAGAAGGGAATTGAACTTGGAGTTGCTAATTCAATACTAATAAAAGTTAATCAAATAGGAACACTTACTGAAACATTAGAAGCTATTGAAATGGCTAACAGAGCTGGTTATACAGCTGTTACAAGTCATCGTTCCGGAGAAACAGAAGACACAACAATCGCTGATATAGCTGTAGCTACAAATTCAGGCCAAATTAAAACTGGTGCTCCTTCAAGAACAGACAGAGTTGCTAAATACAACCAGTTATTAAGAATTGAAGAAGAACTTGATGATATTGCTGTTTATCCAGGTTTGGATGCATGGTTTAATATTAAGTCCAAGTAATTTTCAATAAATACCATATAAGGCACAGTCAAATGATTGTGCCTTTTTATTTTTATATATATAATCAATACATATATTTCAAAAGGAGAAAATTATGTTGGTAAAAAGTTTTAAAAAAGATAATCTGGATGTAAACATTTTTGATAATCGAAGCAATATGGGTAAAAAAGCAGCTAATGATGTAAAAGAAGCAATCAGAAAAGCATTAACTCAGAAAGATGAGATTAATATAATATTTGCTGCAGCTCCATCACAAAATGATTTTTTAGAAGCTTTGATTTCATATAATGATATCCAATGGGAAAGAATAAATGCATATCATATGGATGAATACCTTGGTATAAGTGAAGATGCCCCTCAGGGATTTGGCAATTTTTTAAAAAATGCTATTTTCTCAAAAGTAAATTTCAAATCAATTAACTATCTTAACCCTTCTTGTGATGATGTTACTAAAGAATGTTCTCGGTATGAAGAATTGCTAATAAATAACCAGATAGATATCGTATGTATGGGAATTGGTGAAAATGGCCATATAGCATTTAATGATCCTCCAGTTGCTGATTTTTCAGATAAGTTTAAAGTTAAGATAGTTAAACTTGATGAAAAGTGCAGAAACCAACAAGTAAATGATGGTTGTTTCGACAATATCGACAAGGTTCCAAAATATGCAATGACACTAACTATACCAGCGTTGTTTGAAGCTAAAAAACTATTCTGTATGGTTCCTGCACAATCAAAAGCTGATGCAGTTTATGATACTTTAAATGGCGAAATAAAGGAAACATGTCCAGCGAGTATACTTAGATTACATTTATCAGCAAAGCTGTATTTGGACAAACTAAGCGCTTCTAGAATAATGTGAGGTAATATATGACTAATGAATTTGAAATAGCCAATAATTTTAGCTATAGAGGAAATATTACTGACATTTCACCTTTAGGTGCAGGACATATTAATAAAACATATGTTGTAACAACAGATATTAATAAGTATACCCTTCAAAAGATTAATACTGCAGTTTTTAAAGATCCAGTAGGTCTTATGGAAAATATTTTTAATGTTACTGAGTTTCTTAAAAAGAAAATTTCAGATAGAGGAGGGGACAATAAAAGAGAAACTTTATCAGTAATAAAAACCAAAACGGATTCTCTTTTTTATGTGGATTCCAATAATGAATATTGGAGATCATATCTATTTATAGATGATGTAATAACATATCAGGAACCTAAAAGTTTAAAAGTAATATATGAAAGCGGTTTTGCTTTTGGTGATTTTTTGAATTTGTTATCAGATTATGATATGTCTACACTCAATGATACAATTAAAGATTTCCATAATACTCCAAAGAGATTTGATAATTTCAAAAAAGCCTTACAAGATGATGTTGCCAACAGAGCTTTAAATGTAACTGATGAAATTGAATTTCTTTTAAAAAGAGAAGAAGATTGCCATTTAATAATAAACAGAATTAATGATGATACAATTCCTTTAAGAGTTACTCATAATGATACTAAATTAAATAATCTGCTTTTTGACAAGTACACTGATAAACCCATATGTATTCTTGATCTTGATACTGTAATGCCAGGATCAATTTTATATGATTACGGTGATGCTTTGAGAATATCAGGTTCATCAGCTGCAGAAGACGAACAAGATTTAAATAAAGTTCATTTTGTTATCGATAATTTTGTAGCATTCACAAAAGGATTCATATCATCTATGAAAGATAGTATAACTCAATGCGAATTATCATTGCTTCCTTTCTCTATAAAATTAATTACTATGGAAATAGGAATGAGATTTCTGACCGACTATTTAAACAATGATATATATTTTGCTATTCATAAGAAAGATCACAACTTATACCGTGCAAGAACTCAGTTTAAGTTGGTTTCAGAAATTGAATACAATATTGAAAAAATGAATAAAATAGTTTATGACATAATAAGGGAGGGTGTATGAAATACTCAGCGAAAATCATATCATCATTAGAAAAATGTTTTATTAATGATGATATTTCATTATTAAAATCAATAAACAATTTGTCATGTCTCAAGAATGAAAAGCTTAATTTTCAGATTGCATATACAGTATATTCCGATACTCTGCGTGATAAGAAGCCTGCATTTTTTATGATTAAATCAGAATTAAATGAATTTATAAAGATTTACAAAGTTGAATCTGTTCCATGCAGATTTCCTGTTATGCATAATACTAAAGAATTAGATTACCAAAAAAAAGAGCCGTATCTTTATCCAGATTTGCTTGACGAGTATATTCACTCAGATAATGTTTATTTTGTTCCGAATGTTCTTCAATCACTCTTTATAGAAATCAATCTTGATTATAATTCATTATTTCATGGAGAATATACTTTGGAATGCATATTTTTCGACAGTGATAATGAGATACTTTATAAAACAGAAATAAGTATTGAGATAATAAATTCATATTTAGATGATGAAAAAATCAAATATACACAGTGGTTTCATTCAGACTGTTTATCTTCTTATTACAATGTAAAGCCTTTATCAGAAAAACATTTTAAGATAATCGATAATTTTATGAAGACTGCTAGCGAGTATGGTATTAATACAATTCTTACTCCTGTTCTTACACCTCCTTTAGATACAAAAATAGGAGGAGAAAGACCTACAATTCAACTTATTGGCATAAGAAAAAGTGATTTAGGATATGAGTATAATTATGATCTTCTTGATAAATGGATTAACTTATGCAGGAAAAATAACATAGAATTTTTTGAAATATCTCATTTCTTTACACAATGGGGAGCGAAACATGCACCAAAGATTATAGCTACAGTAAATGGAAGAAAAAAGAGAATATTCGGATGGGATACTGATTCTACATCGGATGACTATGTTGTATTCTTACGTGATTTTATTAAAAATCTAATTATTCATCTTAAAAAACTTAACATAGATAAAAAGTGTATATTTCATATATCTGATGAACCTAATGAAAAAACAGTTGATAATTACAAAGCAGCAAAAAATACTATTTCTGACTTGCTTGAAGACTACATGGTTACAGATGCATTATCTTCTATTGAGTTTTATAAACAGGGAATTGTTAAAAAACCTATTCCTTCAACAGATAAGATACATGACTTTATTGAATTAAAAGTAAAAAATTTGTGGGCATATTACTGTGGTGGTCAATATATAGATGTAAGCAACAGATATATTGCTATGCCTTCCTACAGAAACAGGATTATTGGTGCACAGTTATATAAATATGATATAGAAGGTTTTTTACATTGGGGATATAATTTTTATTATAACCAGTATTCAAGAAAATTAATTAATCCTTTTTTAATTACTGATGCTGATTTCTTTGCACCAAGTGGAGATGCATATACCGTTTATCCAGGAAATGACTATAAGCCGCTTAAATCTTTAAGATTACTAATTTTTAATGAAGCTTTACAAGATATAAGAGCATTTAAAACTTTAGAGAAATTAACTTCATATAGTCATGTTATTAGTATCATTGAAGAAGAGATTGATGAATTGACATTTAATAATTACCCAAGAAACAACGATTACATTTTAAATTTAAGAAAAAAAATAAATCGTGAAATTAGTCAGCACATTAAAGATATCAAGAAAATCTAAAATCTAGTAATTTTACTTCTTTTGTATATGTAATAATACTGATTATTAGATTATAAAGGTTGAATGATAATCAAAAAGTCATTTATGCCTTTTTTAGCCATTTTTTCTATTACAGGTATTTATATAGGTACTTCCTATGAGAAGATAACATCATATATACTGTTTCTTTTATTATTGCTTTTCTATTTATATATAAATATCAAGGAAAATAAATATTCGATAAAATATAAAATAGCTGTAACATCTTTTCTTGTTCTGTTTTTCATATTCTTCTATATTTATTCATCTGTTTATTTTTCTGCTATTGATAATAATAATATTCATAATGATAAAAAAAGTATAAGAATTATAGGGTATGTGAAAAATTTAAATGAAATAAATGAAAAAGAACTAAAATTTACTATAAATTGTACAGATGGATTTAATTACAATGTAGTTTTATCTGATATTAATGATAATTCAAGTATTAACACAGGTGATATTTATATTATTGAAGGAAAACTATATAAACCTCAAAAAGCAACAAATAAAGGTCAATTTGATTATCAGAAATATTGTTACTCAAAAAATGTGACTGCTACAATATATTCAGATTATGAAAATATAACTAACATTGGAAAGAAAACTATATTATACAAAATTGGAATTCTACGAAATAAAGCTGTTAAAAGAGCTAGCATGAATCTTTCTAAACAGGAGAAAAACATATCAGTTGCGCTAATAACAGGAGGTTCTGAACACATAGATAATGAAATTGATTTACTATTTAGAAAAAGTGGATTATCACATCTATTAAGTATATCTGGTACACACTTCAGTATTCTTATATTGCCAATGGCATTACTCTCCATACTTTTAGTTAGAAGGAAGTACATAAATTTTATAATTTTTACTTGTTTGATTTTAATTTTACTTGTATTTACAGGCATGAAGATTGGTGCAATAAGATCTGCAATATGTTTTATTTGTATAGCTGTATGTAAAACTTTCCTTTATGATTCAAAAAAGTCGTCAGTTATTAGCATCGCTCTTGTTTTGATATTAGCAATTAACCCTTTATCTATATATAACACAGGTTTTATACTATCTTTTGGTTCTGTTGTTAGTATTTTATTATTCAGCAAGAAAGTTACAA
>JAQVAJ010000038.1 GCA_028690885.1 Clostridia bacterium | reverse complement strand
GAGGGGGTATCTATATGAAGAAAATTAAAGTACTTAGCAGTTTTGTGGTTTTAGTTCTTATAGCAGTTATACTGTCATCATGCAGTTTTACAACTGCGAATTTCTCAAATCTTACCATGTCTACAGGAGTGGACGGTTTTAAACCTGTTAATGTAACAACCAAATTTACAACGACTACACCGGCTTTTTATGTAACAGGTGATATTAACAATGCTCCTGATGATACAGTCATCTCAGCAGTCTGGTACTATCTTGATACTGATTCTGACTATATGATAGACCAGAGCCAGTATCAGGTTGAAGGAACAAACAACTCTTTCTACTTTTCTTTATCAATTCCAGATAACGGATGGCCTGTAGGAACATATCGTGTGGATCTGTATATTGATGATGCTGTTGATCAGTCGATATTCTTTACGGTTGAATAAGTAGTACAGAACAAGATATAATTGAATAGAAGAAATATCAAGGAGGCAGCAGATGAATAATCTTTTGCATTTGAAGTATGCTGTGGAAGTGGAGAAAACCGGTTCCATATCTAAAGCAGCTCACAATCTGTATTTAAATCAGCCTCAGGTTTCAAAGGCAATCAGGGAACTGGAGACTTCTATTGGTATTACCATTTTTGATCGTACCCCTATGGGTGTTTATCCTACAAAAAAAGGTGCTGAGTTTTTATCATATGCAAAGAATATTTTAGCTCAGCTTGAAGCTATGGAATCACTTAGCAGGCCGGAATCAAAAAAAGGGCAGATACTTAGTGTTTCAGTTCCAAGAGCAAGTTATGTTTCCAGTGCTTTTACCAGTTTTCTTAATGATTTAGATAAAGATTCTGGGATGAATATAGATTACAGGGAGACTCATTCGGTCAGGGCAATGAAGAGCGTATCTGAGGGGAGTAATGATCTGGGAATTATACGGTGCCAGATGCGTTTCGAGGGATATTTTTTAACAGCTTTACAGAAATATGCTCTAAAACATGAAGACATATTTGAATTTGAGTACTTACTATTAATGTCTAAAGATCACCCTTTGGCAAAACAAAAAGAAGTTAATTACAAAGACTTACTGGATTTTACTGAAGTGGCTCACGGAGATATTTCAGTACCTTCTCTTCCTTCAATAAATTTACCTGATAAACCGAAAGCATTCAAAAACAGAATTGCGATATATGAAAGAGCCAGCCAGCTAGAGATATTAAACAGAATACCATATACATATATGTGGGTTTCTCCAATGCCAAAAGATATTTTAGATAAATTCGAATTAGTTGAGAAGAAATGCTCGGTGCCAAAAAATAAATATAAAGACATGTTCATATATAGAGAAGGTTATGTTTTCAGTGATTATGACAAAATTTTTATGGAGAAAGTAAGAGAATCCATTAGTAAAGTATCTTTAATGATTAAATAGATAAGGTTATATCGATAATGGAATATCGATATTCCAAAATCGATTCTACCCAAAACCATATATCCGTCATATCATATACATGTAAAAGGAATTTACGTGTAAAGGAGACGAAAATTATGGCAAGATTTACATTACCAAGAGACATATACCATGGAAGGGACTCCTTAGAGTCATTAAAAACTTTGGAAGGATCCAAAGCTATTGTTGTAACTGGCGGAAGCAGTATGAGACGTGCTGGTTTTTTGGATAAGGTAGTAGAATATCTTAACCAGGCAGGAATGCAGGTCTTGCTATTTGAAGGTGTTGAACCAGACCCTTCGGTGGAGACAGTTTTAAGAGGTGCAGAAGCCATGAAGGAATTTCAGCCAGACTGGATAGTATCCATCGGAGGGGGCTCTCCAATAGATGCAGCTAAAGCAATGTGGGCATTTTATGAATATCCTGAAACAACTTTTGAACAGTTATGTATACCATTCAATTTTCCTAAATTAAGAAAAAAAGCAAAGTTTTGCGCTATTCCATCTACATCTGGAACTGCTACCGAGGTAACTGCCTTTTCAGTTATAACAGATTATGAAAAAGGAATTAAATATCCGCTGGCAGATTTTAATATAACACCAGATGTCGCTATAGTAGATCCTCAGATAGCACAGACCATGCCAAAGAAACTGACTGCATACACAGGAATGGATGCTTTAACTCATGCTATTGAAGCATATGTATCTACGCTGAACAGTGACTATACTGACCCTTTAGCTCTTCATGCGATTAAAATGATTAATGAATATCTTGTTGATTCATATAATGGCGATATAACAGCTCGTGAGAAGATGCATAATGCTCAGTGTCTTGCTGGTATGGCATTTTCAAATGCATTACTTGGAATAGTGCATTCAATGGCTCACAAGACAGGTGCTGCATTTTCAGGCGGACATATAGTACATGGATGCGCCAATGCAATGTATCTTCCAAAGGTAATTAAATTTAATGCAAAAAATCCAATAGCACTTGAGCGTTATGCTCAGATAGCTAACTTTATAGGTTTAAAAGGAAGAAATGATGAAAAACTTATGGAAGCTTTGATAGAAAGAATAAGAGAATTAAATACTGTTCTTAATATACCTATGTGCATTAAGGATTATGAAAACGGTATAATAGATGAAAAGGAATTTCTTGATAAACTTGATAATGTATCACAATTAGCTATATCTGATGCATGCACAGGGTCAAATCCTCGGAGCATAGATAAAGAGCAGATGAAAAAATTATTGCTTGCCTGCTATTATGACTCAGAAGTAAATTTTTAAAGGAGATTGAGATGAATTACGTATCACGGCAGACATTGGAAAGATTACCTGTATACTTAAGGTTTTTAAAATCGCAATGTATAGACGGTCCCATAAACACATCAGCAAAAACAATAGCTGAAGCTCTGAGTTTAACAGAGATACAGGTGAGAAAAGACCTTGCCGCGATAAGCGACGGCGGAAAACCGAGAATAGGGTATATAACAAAGGATCTTATTAATGATTTAGAAGATTTCTTGGGATATAAGGATGTAAATGATGCAATAATCGTCGGAGCTGGAAAACTCGGCAAAGCTCTTATGTCATACAAAGGGTTTGCGGAATATGGTCTGAACATAGTTGCAGGGTTCGATACATCAGATGAAGCTGTTGGAACTGATGAAGAAGGTAAACCAATATTTCATTTAGACAGAATGGAAGAGCTTTGCAGAAGGATGAATATCCGTATCGGAATTATTACGGCACCGGCTGATTATGCTCAAAGAATTGCAGACAAAATGGTTAAGAGCGGAATACTTGCAATCTGGAATTTTGCACCTGCACATCTGGAGGTACCAGATAATGTTCTAGTCAGAAATGAAAATATGGCAGCATCACTGGCAGTTTTATCGAAACATTTAAGTGAGCAGTTAATGAACTCATAAGGAGATAATATATGAATAAAACAAGAGAAATAATAGACGGCACAGAGAAATTAAATGCTGCTCTTGATAGGCTTAGGGCCGCACAGAGAAAATTTGCGACATATACGCAAAAACAAGTCGATGAAATTTTCCTTGCAGCAGCTACAGCTGCGAATAAGCAGAGGATAGAATTAGCTAAAATGGCGGTAGAAGAGACATCTATGGGAGTTGTTGAAGATAAGGTTATAAAGAACCATTATGCTTCTGAGTATATATACAATGCTTACAGAGATACAGTTACCTGTGGTGTTGTTGAAGAAGACAGAGCATTCGGCATAAAGAAGGTTTTTGAACCTGTTGGTATACTGGCTGCTGTAATACCTACCACAAATCCTACATCAACAGCAATATTCAAGACTTTAATATCTTTAAAGACTAGAAATGGTATAATAATCAGCCCACATCCAAGAGCAAAGGGATGTACCATAGCTGCAGCAAAAACAGTTCTTGAAGCGGCTGTAAAAGCAGGAGCTCCTGAAGGAATTATTGAGTGGATTGACATACCAAGCCTTGAGATGACTAATATAGTAATGAAAGAATGCGATATGATTTTAGCTACCGGAGGACCTGGAATGGTTAAAGCAGCTTATTCATCAGGCAAACCTGCAGTAGGTGTTGGAGCAGGTAATACCCCTGCAATAATTGATGAAAGTGCTGATATCCTGTTAGCAGTTAATTCCATAATCCATTCAAAGACATTTGATAATGGAATGATATGCGCATCAGAGCAATCTGTTATAGTAATGGAAAAAGTTTACGACAAGGTGAAAAAAGAATTCAAAGACCGTAACTGCTATTTCTTGAATAAAGAAGAAACTGAGAAAGTCAGAAAGACCATAATTATAAATGGAGGCCTTAATGCTAAAATTGTTGGACAAAGCGCATTTAAGATAGCAGCTCTTGCCAATGTAGTCGTTCCAGAAAGTACAAAGATACTTATTGGCGAGGTTACCTCAGTTGAACTTTCTGAGGAATTCGCTCATGAAAAATTATCACCAGTGCTTGCCATGTATAAGGCTAAGGATTTTGAAGATGCCTTATCAAAGGCAGAGCATTTAGTAGCAGATGGAGGTTATGGTCATACTTCATCAGTATATCTTGATACATTAAGAGCAAAAGTTAAATTAGACCAGTTCATAGACCGCATGAAAACATGCAGAGTCTTAATAAACACTCCATCTTCTCATGGCGGAATAGGTGATTTATATAACTTCAAACTTACACCTTCTTTAACATTAGGGTGTGGTTCATGGGGCGGAAATTCAGTTAGTGAGAATGTAGGTGTTAAACATCTTGTTAATATCAAGATGGTAGCAGACAGGAGGGAAAACATGTTGTGGTTCAGGACACCTGAGAAAGTATATATTAAGAAAGGATGCCTTCCTGTTGCTTTGGATGAATTAAAGAATGTAATGGGTAAGAAAAAGGCATTCATAGTTACAGATAATTTCCTTTACAGTAACGGATATACAAGACCTGTAACTGATAAATTAGATGAAATGGGAATACAGCATACAGTCTTTTTTGATGTTGCGCCAGACCCTTCATTAGCATGTGCTAAAGAAGGCGCGAAAGCAATGAGAGCTTTTAATCCTGACTGCATAATTGCTTTAGGCGGAGGTTCTGCAATGGATGCAGCAAAGATTATGTGGGTTATGTATGAGCATCCTGAAGCTGACTTTATGGATATGGCAATGAGATTCGTAGATATACGTAAAAGAGTATATACCTTCCCCAAAATGGGAGAGAAAGCATATTTTATAGCAATTCCGACAACTGCGGGAACAGGATCTGAGGTAACGCCTTTTGCAGTAATAACAGATGAGACTACAAATGTTAAGTATCCTCTGGCTGATTACGAACTGATGCCGAACATGGCAATCGTTGATGCAGATCTTATGATGAATGCGCCAAAAGGACTTACAGCATCATCTGGAATTGACGCAGTAACACATGCTCTTGAAGCATATGCATCCATGTTAGCCACAGACTATACAGATGCTCTTGCACTTAAGTCTTTAAAAGTGGTATTCGAGTATCTTCCAAAAGCATATGATGACGGACCGAATGATCCTAAGGCAAGAGAAAAAATGGCTGATGGTGCTACTATGGCAGGAATGGCCTTTGCTAATGCGTTCTTGGGAGTCTGTCATTCAATGGCTCACAAACTTGGAGCTTTCCATCATCTTCCACACGGTGTTGCAAATGCACTTATGATTGATGAAGTCTTAAGATTTAATGCATCGGAAAAACCTGTAAAGATGGGAACATTCTCGCAATATGACCATCCTCACACATTACAAAGATATTCAGAAATTGCAGACTATCTTGGCATAAAAGGAAAGACAGATAAGGAAAAACTGGATAACCTTATAGCGGCTCTTGACGAGCTAAAAGCTAAAGTCGGAATAAAGAGCCGTATAATGGATTACAACATAGATGAAAAAGACTTTCTAAACAGATTAGATGAAATGACCGAGCAGGCATTTGATGATCAGTGTACAGGTGCAAATCCAAGATATCCGCTTATGAGCGAGATAAAGAAAATGTATCTAAATGCATATTATGGCAAACAGGAGGAAGTGTGATGAAACTGGACAAGATAATTGCGGTAAGAACAACTAAAACCGTATACCGTGACAATGACAAGACAATAAAAGTTTTCAATGAAGATTACTCGAAAGCCGATATTCTTAATGAAGCCCTTAATCAGGCCAGAGTAGAGGAGACATCTCTTCATATCCCAAAGATACTGGAGGTTACCAAGATTGAAAACAAATGGGCTATAGTATCTGAGTATATACAAGGAAAAACTTTAGCACAGATAATGGAAGAGGATAAAAGCAGGTTTGATGAGTATTTAGAAAGGTTTGTTGATATACAGATTGAGATGCATTCTCATAAAGTACCTCTTTTGAATAAATTAAAAGATAAAATGAACCGCAAGATATCCGAATCAACATTAGATGCAACTACAAGGTACGATCTGCATACCAGGCTGGAATCTATGCCAAAAGGAACTAAATTATGCCATGGAGACTTTAATCCTAGTAACATAATTATAACGAAAGATGATATACCTTACATAATAGACTGGTCTCATGCGACAATGGGAAATGCATCAGCTGATGTAGCAAGAACATACCTTTTATTCTGGCTTTCAGGTGATATTAACGGAGCAGAAAAATACTTAGACCTGTTCTGCAAGAAAAGTGATACTGCAAAACAGTATGTACAGAAGTGGATACCTATAGTTGCTGCTTCACAGTCTGTAAAGGGAAAACAAGAAGAACGCGAATTTCTATTACACTGGGTCAATGTAGTAGATTATCAATGATGAATATAAATATTAAATAACGAGGAGAAAAGGTATGAAAATAACAGTATGTATAGGAAGCTCATGTCATTTAAAAGGATCAAGGCAGGTAGTGGAATCATTACAGTTTTTAATCAGTGAAAATGATTTGAAGGACAAGATAGACTTATCGGGAACATTCTGTATGAATAACTGCCAAAACGGAGTATGTGTAACTGTTGATGGAAAAATGTATTCGCTGACTCCGGAAACTACAAAAAGTTTTTTTGAAACAGAAGTTCTTACCAAATTGAAATAGTTAGAAGAAAGAGGTGGAGAAGATGACGGAATTTTTAAGATTTAAACAGTCAAACTGCAAGAACTGCTATAAATGCATAAGGCATTGTCCGGTAAAATCTATTAGGTTTTCCGGTAATCAGGCGCATGTAATAGGTGATGAGTGTATTCTTTGCGGTCAATGTTTCGTCGTCTGTCCGCAAAATGCAAAGGAAATTGCAGATAACACAGAAATTGCAAAAGTGCTTATATCATCAGGACAGAAAGTTATAGCGAGCATAGCTCCTTCTTTTGTTGCAAACTACAATGGTATAGGTATAAAGTCGCTTGATAAAGCATTGAGAACCCTTGGGTTTTATGCAGCAGAAGAAACTGCAATCGGAGCAAAACTGGTGAAGGATAAATATGATGAAATGCTCAAGCAGGATGACAAAGATATTATAATCACATCCTGCTGCCACAGTGTAAATCTTCTAATACAGAAGCATCATCCGAAAGCTTTGCCATATCTTGCTGATGTATTAAGTCCGATGCAGGCTCATAGTATGGATATCAAAAGAAGATATCCTGGATCCAAAACAGTGTTTATCGGGCCCTGTCTTGCTAAGATGGATGAAGCTGACAGATATGCAGGGATAACTGACTGCGTACTGACCTTTGATGACCTGACAAGATGGCTTGAAAAGGAAGATATAAGGCTTGAAGAAATTCCTGACGAAGATCAGTTCAGCAAAACACGTCTCTTCCCTACAACAGGTGGCATTTTAAAATCCATGTTATGCGAGCAGGATAACTACACTTACATAGCTATTGATGGGATTGAAAACTGTAAAGCAGCTCTAAAAGATATTGAAGAAGGCGGTCTGCATAAATGTTTTATAGAAATGTCTGCTTGTACCGGTTCCTGTATAGGAGGTCCGGTAATGGAAAAGCATCATGCTACACCTCTTAAAGGCTATAAGGAAGTTAACAGATATGCAGGTAAAGAAGATTTCAAGGTAGAGCCTTTAGAGTCTCAGATAATGAAGAAAAATCATTTGCCTATTATTATTAAAAATGATATGCCTTCTGAAAATGAGATTGTAAATATTTTAGCTCAAATGGGAAAGACAAAACCTGAAGATGAACTAAATTGCGGATCATGCGGATACGATTCCTGTCGTGAAAAAGCAATAGCGGTATATCAGGGTAAGGCTGACTATACTATGTGTCTTCCATTTTTACAGGCAAGATCACAAAGCTTTTCTGACACCATTATCACAAATACTCCAAATGGCATATTCGTACTGAATGACAATCTTGAAGTCCAGCAGATAAATAAAGCTGCATTGTCATTAATGAGGATAAGAAGCGCATCTGATGTACTTGGGGAACCTGTTGTAAGGATACTTGACCCCAAAGACTTTATAACCGTTAAAACAACGGGAGTAAGCATAAAAGATAAAACTGTTTATCTTGCCGAATACCAAAAATATGTTGATATGACAGTAATATACGACAGAGAATACAAGATAATTCTTTGCATTATGCGTGATGTTACTGAAGAATACAAGATAAAGGCAAAAAAGGAAATAGTCAACAAGCAAACTGTTGAGACAGCTGACAAAGTTGTTGATAAGCAGATGAGAGTTGTACAGGAAATCGCATCTTTATTAGGAGAAACTGTAGCAGAGACCAAGATAGCGCTTACCAAACTTAAGGAGACGATATCAGATGAATAATCTTTGTGCAGATATAGGGTATAACAGCCTGAATAAATACAAAGAGCAGTTGTGCGGAGATCACATAGAGTGTATTAACCAGGATGATGGGTCTACAGTGATAGTTCTTGCTGACGGGTTAGGTAGCGGCGTGAAAGCTAATATACTTTCCACTCTTACTGCAAAAATCATTTCAACTATGATGGCTGAAAGCTGCGGGATTGATGAATGTGTTTCAACTATTGCTGCAACATTGCCTGTCTGCGGAGTAAGAGGAA
>JAQVAJ010000037.1 GCA_028690885.1 Clostridia bacterium | reverse complement strand
TAACGAGTAATATGATAAAAGATTGACCATATAGGGGAAAATACTTTTATTCAGTAACTGAACCGCAGTAAAAAGCATTGTATAAAAACATGAATAGTAAAAGAAATCATTAAAAGGAACCACATTGGACAATACTACACAACTATTTTCATTTATACATTTTGTCATACATGCTTTTCCTCCCTTTGCCCTTATTCAAATAATAATTCAATTTCCTGCTCACGCAGGATAGAATAATCTGCAGAAGCATCTAATTTCCCTGTTTTTGGTAGGTAAGACGATAAAATATCTGTAAGAGCTTTTTTAAATAGTGCACAAAACGCTTCGATTGTATCAGCATCAAGAATGGATTTATTATACCGGATCATAATATCGATCTTTTCTTTTATAATCATAATATTAAAATCGAAAAGACTGGGTATTTTATTTGATCTAGACAAATCTTCAGGAAACCCACATTGGATCAATGAAACAGGCCAGCATTCTTTGCTGAAATCACCTAAATAATTGAATAAGATCATCTGTTCCAGTTCTGTTGTCCCAATAAGATTATCAATGTATTCTAATACACCATAGCCGATTCCATAATTGGGTATATCCTGCAATTTACGCTGTATCTCTATAATTAATTGCGACAAATCTTTGTTTTTTATTTGCCAGGAAAAAGGGTATAAAGCAGTAAACCACCCAATAGATTTCGAAACATCTATGTTGTCTGTATTTAACAAGCGCCCATGACTTTCCATCATAATACATGCTTTATTTTGGCTTGTATATTCACACAAAGCTACCGCCAATGCTGAAATAAAAACAGCTTCAATAAGTGATTTATCATGTCCAGCAGAATCGAATAATATACCCACATCAGCTTTATCAATCTGTGTTCGATGATAGACAAGTTCATTCTGTTTGTCTTTAGATACATGAAAGAACTGTCTATACGAAACCTGTCCATCCAGTACTTGTCTCCAATACTTCACTTCTTTCTCGAATAAATGCAAAGATTCCTCATGGAGCATATTACTCCATTCTGCGTAAGTTATGTCTGGGAAAGCCGGAAAACCTAAATCATTTCCAGTTATCATATTTTTTGCAATTTCAGATACTTCTTCCAGCAAAACAAGCCAAGATACCGCATCAATGCAAATATGGTGCGCCGTTAGAAAAACATATGTTTCTGCCCCAGTGTAAATACTTGCGCCTTTAATCAGTAAATCATTTTCAATATTAAAGTGCATATTAAAATTCTGGATTATTGTGTTAATTGCATCCTCTTGCTCCTGCCCAATAACATTGCTTATATCATAATGTTCTAAAATATTGGGGTTCTCAAAAAGTTCCTTGCGGTAAAAAAATGTTTGACCGTCTGTATGTTTATTCATCGTAAATACTTCATGTTTCTGAACTGCTGTATAAATTATATCATTGACATATGCAGCCGCCACTTCTTTATCAAATTTAAGCAGGATTGATTGATTATAATGTCCCATTTCCTGTAAATCCTGTTCTAGAAACCAATACAAAATCGGTGTCGGAAGAATATTCATCATATCAACAACTGAAATTTTTTTAGTTTTTCGTATAGCTGGCTTTGTTTCTATTTTTTCTACCATTTCGTTTATTATAGGGTATAGCAATATATTCTGTACTGATAAGCGATACCTATGATACTCCAATTTTGCAGAAATCTGAATCGCGTGAATGGAATCGCCGCCTAGATGATAAAAATCATCAGCAGGGGTAATTGAATCTACCTTTAAGATCTTCCGCATCACTTGTATCAATATGCTCAGTGCCACATTATCTCGTTCTATTGTATTGTTTAGCTTAGCATCAAATTGTTCAGAAAGCTCATTAAGCGCATTCAAATCTGCTTTTCCGTTCGGTGTTAATGGAATTTTTTGCACCTGAATAAAACGCCTTGGAATCATATATATTGGAATATTATTCGCCAAATGTTGCCGCACTTCAGAAATATCCAGTGCTTGTTCAGCTACTAGATAAGCTTTTAAAAACTGGTCTTCAAGCGAATTCTTATCAGCAAAGACAATTGCTTGATGAATCCCATCGAATTGCATAAGTGCTTTCTCAATTTCATTTAATTCAATGCGGTATCCTTGTATTTTCACCTGAGAATCATTCCGGCCACAAAATTCAATCTGGCTTTCAGAATTGAATTTTGCCAGATCTCCCGTCTTAAACATACGCTTGTTTTTTATAAAAATACAATCCAAAAAACGTTCAGCAGTCAGTTGCGGCTTATGTAAATATTCTCTGGCCACCCCATCACCGCTAATGTATATTTCACCGATCTGGCCGGCTCGTACAAGATTTCGGTCATGATTTAGTATATAGATTTGAACGTTATCCGCAGGCCTACCAATCGGCACTGACAGACCTTTGTCTATAGATGGGTCAAAAAGATATGTCATACACCCAACTGTTGCCTCAGTTGGACCGTATTCGTTAAATACCTTTACCGTACCCCTAAAAGAATTATGTATTTGGTTGGCCAAAGCGACTGTTAAATTTTCACCTCCCACAATCAACCTTGTTATGTTGCTTCTACTGTTATCCATGTCCTTAATTAACGCCAAATGCGAAGGTGTCAACTTCATAATGGTTGCTTTATTTTCGCGAAAGATAGTGAAAAGAGCATACTCCTTTTCTGAATCATATATAATTATTTCCCCGCCTGCAATAAGCGGTGCAAAAATCGAGGTAACAGTAAGGTCAAAGGACAACGATGAATATAGCGGAAAACGATCGTCCGGCGCAACATGATAATTCCTAACTGCCCAAAAAATATAATTTACAAGAGATTTATGCTCAATAACAACCCCCTTGGAATTACCTGTTGAGCCAGATGTATAAATTACATATGCCGGGTCACAGTATCGTGCCGGTGTGCGTACAAATGCCGGTTCTCTGGTACCTACCTGATCGCAATTGCTTATACAAATAACAGGACATGTCGCCATCATCTTCGCATTAGCAACTGCGCCCTCATCAGCCAGCAACGCAACAACACCAGCGTCTTCCATAATATAACTGATTCTAGAATTTGGGTATTCTGGATCAATGGGCACATATGCAGCACCTGCTTTTAATACTGCCAATATTGCTATTACTGTTTGAATAGAATGGGATGCCATAAGACCTACATAATCTAAATGATTGACTCCTGATTGGATGAGTGTACAGGCAAGCTGATTGGCACATTCATTGAGTTGATGGTAGGTTATATCGGTATCTCCATGGAGGACTGCAATCCGCTCTGGATTTTGTTCTACCTGTTTTTCAAATAACGCATGAATTGTCTGTTTGTTAGGGTACTTATTTTGCGTATCGTTAAAGACATCACGTACCATTTTTCTGTATGTTGGATTCAAGCCGTCCAATTCCCGAATGGTTTGCCCTGGATTCTCCACCATTTGCATAGACAAATTGCGCATAAACTCGTATATTTTCAATATCTCGTCTTCATTGTATTTTGCTTTTTGATATTCAAAATCAATTGTAAATTTTCCGTCATCTGCCCAATCTTTTACATTCATATTTAGGCAATTAATTTGGCATCCTGGATAAAACTGCGTATTGACAGTTTTATATCCCCCCACTTCTTTAATTAATCTGTTATTAAAAAAGTTCACACTGCTATTATACAGACCTGCTAATCCAGTATGTCCACACGCAATTAAATCACGTATTATCAGATCGTAAGGATAGCGTTGGTGTTTATAGTAACTGAATAATTTACACATAACATCTTTTAATGTGTCAGAAACTGTTTTCATCGGGTCAACTTGAAAACGAAAAGGCATTGAGCTTGTATACATGCCTGTCGTTCTTTTCTGTGCTGCACTTGTTCGATTTGTAATTGGAAGCCCTATTGTGATATCTTTTTCACCATCATGCTTGTATAAAAACAATAGATAACAGGTAATAAAAAATGTATTTACAGACACAGCATGTTCTTTTGTAAACGATTTGATTTTTTGCGATAGCACCTCAGAATATGTATATACTTTCCGTTCGCCACGGATATCGGTTTCTCGGTCAAACACTGCACTGTTTGGCAAGGACTTAAATGTCTCTAACCAAAATTCCAGATCCCGTTTCCATACGGGTGATTTTTCATATTCTGCTTCTGTATCCAGATACTCTGTGTATGCGTATACATCAGCATCAGCTGTTTTACCTTCATCTTTATATGCTTGATAATTCTGCATGATCTGGTTTGTAATTATTTCCATTGACCAGCCATCAGCAATAATATGATGCAGTTTAATCAGGCACCCTTTATAATTCTGACTGACTTCAAACATTGTAAAATTATACAATGGCACTTGTAAAAGTAAAAATGGTTTCTCTGCTTCCGTTTGCACCCACTCTCGGAATTCTTTTTCCGGATCTTCGCAATTAGTAAATTTCACAGTCTGAATACACGTTTCTGTGTACGGTATAATTGTTTGGAATGCCTGTCCGTTTTCTTCAAAAACCTGCAACCTTAAACTTTCGTTTGCCTCAATGATATGCTGAATCGATTTTTCTAATAATGGCAAATCAACCTCACCCATAATTTGAACAACGCCTCCAATATTATGAATCGCTGTTCCATTATAGATTTTTTCAGCATACCATATTCTTTCTTGGGGATGCGTTAATGAGTATTTTTTGCAGTTCTGGTTTGTATTTTTTGTTTGTCTCATTATTCGAATTCCTTTTCCTTTACATAACAGCATTTCCTCTACCACGCTGTAAGTAAATTAATCTGTGTCAGGTCTTTATCCCTAAATTTATCCATGATTCGTCGGAGACTGGTTACATCTTTTTTATTTGTCAGACTATACGATTTTAGTTCAGGACTGTTATAATAAAAAGTTAATTCTTCCCTAGATAAATCAAACGGATTCAGTTCACTTAATTTTTTTTGTTTATCCTCTTCTGTTTGGAAGTAATTAAAAACTTCGTCCCGTATTTCTGGTTCTGTGTCAGGAAATGCTTCAAAATTGCGTAACACAATACGATATCCATCAAGGTATACGATCCGAATGTGTTTACGCAAAGCAAAGTTTAATGCCTCTGTATATTGGTTAATAATTGGTTCGCCTTTATCGTTTAATGAAGTATTACAGAGTACAGGAATACCTGTTTTTTGATAAAATGCTTCCAGGACAAAAAACAAAATCGGGTTATGTGCTTGTTCCAGTTCCTGGACCCTTGCTGTGTGATCAAGATGTAAAATTGCAGGAACTTCGGAATTTCTACTTTCTTTTATATGCATCGTGGTCAGCATATACGGGGTAACCACACAATCTTCAACGAACCATTTTTCAATATGCCCCTTAAGGATGATAGGTGCAACCGGGCGCCACCACTCTCTCAATTTAATCTGGTTTAACAAATCCTTATGTTCCTCTTTGGATGGATCAGCAAGAATACTGCGTGCCCCCAAAGCCCTTGGGCCAATTTCCGCACGCCCACTAACCCAAACCACCGGGGCCGTTTGAATATCATTTACCACCATATCTAACTGAAAAGGCGAGATTCCTTCAATATATTGTCCAAATTTACCATTTTTCACCGATTCCATGTCTGTCCTGTTTGAATCGCCGTAATAAGCGTGGTGCAGTTTAAAACGGATTGAATCCATATTCTGATAAAATGTATAGAGTCCCATTCCTAGAGCAATTCCCGTGTCACTGACACATGGCGGCACCAGAAGTCCTTTGAATTTATACTTGTCCATTAAATACGTATTTGTCGGGCAATTTAAGGAAAATCCTCCAGAGATAGCAAGATACGTTTCCGTTGTATCCACATGATATTTCTGTACAAACTCCAGTATCGTCATATCCATAATATGGATTGATATTTCCTGAATTACCTTTGCTACCATACTAATTATATTTTCACGTTTTGAAAAACGTGTGTCCCATCCATTAAATAAAATGCCGATATCTGTATCTTCTATGGATTCAATTTGTCCAGCCATTTTTGTAAACCAGCTTGATGCAGGCAGAATGTCACTCGCCTTCCTAATTAAATGAAAATCAGAAAGCCAGTGTTCGAGCGGAATAAGGTATTTTGAATCAGATGCGCTGCTTAGTGCCATAAGAGAGCCTTCCGGAATTTTGTAACGCAATTTCATCAGCATCCATAACAGTCCGGGCGAGGAAATAGATGATAAAGAAACATTCCCTTTCTGACTGAACGCCCCCAGATAGAAATCCTTATCTCTAGCTTGTAAATCAACTACATTATCAGGGGCACCATCTACTGCCAATGCGATAATACTTTGGTTGTAATAAACTTCAGAGTCCATTAATAAGCAGGAAAACAAATGTGCCATACTATGGTATGCAAATTGAGGATAGCGATCCATAGAATGATAAGCCGACATGCTATCTAAACCAGGGGTGCCAAATACGCCAGATATATCATTTAACGTAAGATTATATCGTGAAAGCAATTTATTAATTACTTTTTTGGCATGGTCTATGTCATAAAATGACTGATCATGGTGTTTTAAGCCGGACAGCCTTTCAAATTCCCAATAATGTACCAATTGAATTTTATTTCCGTCTTTTTTCCAAAGCACCATATGCTGGTCATGGCGCAAGTCAATTTTCATGATGTGGGCTAACGCATCAATGTGGGCGTAGACGGACAAATAATAACCATTTTTCATAATTTTTGTTCCTTAAATTTATTTATCAATTTCTCAGTCATCGGGTACAAACGTGCAAATCCATATTTCTGCACGAGCAGAGAAAGAAGATATAAGATAACATATTGCATTCTATTCTTAGAATAAAGCCGTGGATAAAACTTATAGTACTGCTTCTGAATTTCTTTTTTAGAAAACTGGGGCATATCCAATACAGCTACATTTCTTCCTAAATCTCGAAGGTTGTCCGGCAGCAGATTATGCTCCCGGCAATATTCATAAAGCACGGTTCCAGGGTAAGGACAAAAAATATTAAGCTGCGTTGAATAAGGCTGGCATTTCTTTAGAATTTGCAATGTCTCTTCATACTCAACCAAGGTTTCTGTAGGCAAGCCGATCATAATGTACAACATAGAAAGTATCCGATATCGTTTTGCTGTACGCACCACTTTATAGACATCCTCATTCGAGTAATTTCGTTTCATAATTTCACTTCGAACTCGTTCACTCCCTGATTCCAGTCCGATATTAATATAGCTTATATTTGCAAGCCTAAACAATGAAAACAGATGATTAATATCTTGTGATGGAATAATCCGTATATTTGCCCCATAAAAGATGTTTCTGTTTAACGTTTTATTAAATTCATGCAGGGTTTTGCACAAATCTTCCACGTAGTCCATGTTCACGTTGATTGCTTCAACTTCGAAATAAATGGTATCGTTCTCTGGAAATTCATGTAATATTTGCTTAATTTCTTCGATAATATTCTTTGGAGAACGAAAACGTACATACTGGCCTGACGCGACCTCTCTCAAGGCGTGATTGCAACAATATGTGCAGTTAAACGGACACCCCCTTCCAACTAAAAGGGAAATCGGTGTTTTATTGTCTACAATATATTCCTGCCACATTTTTCGGTCAGGAAAGGGAAGGGAATCCAACTTCTGATTAAAACATCTGGACTTATTCTTAATTACACGATCTTCTTTCTTGATCCATAAATTTTGTATATCAACCAAATCTTCCCCATTTTCTAAACTGTTTATTAACTCTGTAATAGCTTGTTCTCCCTCGCTCTGGCAAATAATATCAAAGCTGTTTTGTATGCACAATTCAGGATTTAACGAAACATGTGGACCGCCAGCCACCAAAATGATAGCAGGATATTTTTTTTTAATGTATGCTGCTGTTTGGATTATTGTTTGATATTCTCTAAACACTGTTGACATACAAATAACATCAGGATTATACGACTGAATGACTCGGTCAATATGTTTTTTAGGCGTATGTAATGTAATTAATAACACATCGGTTAAATGACCATGTTGCTTTAATGCAGACGATAAATAGGATATGCCAAATGGGATTTCGTCATTTGCATATAATGGTTTTTTTGTCGTAACAGGATAAATATTCCTTTTTAACGTTTCACTATAAATAAAAAGTATTTTCATGTTATATCCTCAATAATTAGTTGCATCAACAATTTGATCATCCAATATCATTCCGGCATAGTCAAACAATCCCTGCAACAAGCTTTCCTGTTTTTGTTTTGTTACCTGTTTGGCGTCCAAAATGCCTTTAAAAAGCTTTATCGCTAAACCATAGTCTTTCCTCTCAAAAATTTTTCCTGCTTCTTGCGCTTGTTGCATCTGTAATAACTGACCATATGGTTCAGCAACTGTTTTTTCATAGTTGTTCTCTTGCTTTCCTTTGTATGGCATTGAAACAGCTATACGCAGCATCTCAGAAAGCATCGTGGAAATTGGTGCTTTGTACACATGACCATTTGGTATATTCTTGTTGCAAAAATATGTATGTAATGCCTTTCGATCCTGAGATTCTTCTATTGTATAGACTCTACAGTTTGGATATTGCCGTTTTATAAGATTTTTCAATACATGCCCTGGACCAACTTCTACAAAAATTCGAACTGCACACTGATACATATTTTCAATTGTCTGAAACCAATAAACAGGACTTGTAAGCTGTTCTACTAAAATGGAGTTAACAGCAAATGGGGCAATGTAAGGATAGGATGTTCTGGTGGAAAAAACAGGCCAATATGTCTTTGTAATTGGAAGACTACTCATATACTCTGCATACGGCTCAATTGCAGAACGCATGAAAGGTGAATGGAATGCACCCATAACAAATAAGCCCTTAGTTTTTGCGCCTTTTGCAGCTAAAAACACTTCTGCCTTTTGCAAACCTGCCACGCTACCTGAAATAACTGTTTGATCTGGAAGATTATAGGTTGCGCAATATATGTCTTCACCTTGCTTTTTCAGCTCATTACATGCTTTTTCAACTTCTCGTGTATGTACATTTGTTATAGCACTCATACCCCCACAATGTTGTTTTGAAGCTTC
>JAQVAJ010000036.1 GCA_028690885.1 Clostridia bacterium | reverse complement strand
AACGCAATATTCAAGTTATTTCGGAGCAGTTGGATATTCTGAATCCAGACCCTTAGTGGAAAATGACTATACAGAAGCTTTAAGAGCTAAGAACAGAAGAATCGAATTTTCCATAGTGGTGCGCGAAGAAAATGTCGGTCAGATAATTCAAGAATATCTGGATTCACTTGATGACGCGAGTTAGGAGAATACATGGCTAAGAATGAGTTCAAAGACTTAAAACTATATTATTCCAATTCCATGATAAGTCTTAAGGATGGCGATTATGATGAGGCTATAAAGGGGTTTAAGTATCTTATTAAGCATGGAATTGAAATACAAAAATCAGTATTAGGCCTCATAACTGCTTATTCATGCATTACTAGATATAATAATGCATTAAAGATATATGAAGAGCATAAGGAATTTTTTACAGGAAAAACCCCGTATAAAGGTATGTTTGTTGAAATAATGACTGCCCTTCTCATAAAGGAGTCTACATTACTTAAAAAAAATACCAGAGGCTATTTAACAGGTATTATAACTGCAAGAAGAATGAAGGAAGTTCATGAAGCTTACTTGGCAAATCCAGACAACTTATTATGTATCATACTTATATGTTACTGGTATGCAGTGATTGCAAAAAGACCAAAAGATACTGAACAGATGATGATGAAATTTGTAAATGACGAGCATATTGAGGACGAGTTCAGATGGAAGCTCCTTGAAAAACTAGCAATTACAGACAAACAGATTATGGAAGACATAACCATCGCTGGTAAATTTAAAAGAATACCAAGATATCTAGACCATTCATATGTTAATCTCCTTCTATTTTCCAGTCTCTCAAGCAATAATCTTATTATAGCAAGAGAAAATATCGAAGTTCAAAGAATGAATGGAGTACAGTTGAACGATGACGTAATGTGGAATTATCTTGATTTATGTGTGGAAAATGACGATATAGATGATTTATCAGTTAATTTTGCAAAAAGACTTTTTTCTAAAGGATGGATGGATCCAGTAATTGCAAAAGTACTAAGATATGCAAAAGACAACCTAAATATATATAACGTTAAAAATGAAATGAAATCCTTAGAACTTTTTGGAATATAGTTTACTTAAAATTATTAAATCACAGACAGCTCAGTATTGATAAAAATATGCTGAGCTGTTTTTCATATGGCATATTATCTTCACTAGGAAAGTGAATAAATGAAATTTTAGGATAATCCTTGCTATCTGATTTTGACAGAAGTCTGTAGAAAAGGTCATTGCATACATAGGTACCGGCACTATATGAGTTTTTTACACCCTCAATTTCATATACTTTATCTGGATATTCAAGACTTGCTGTTTTAGCAATATCCTCGTTGGTTACAATTAAAGAATCCTTTTTAATAACTCCTGCATTATCAGCAGTATCAGAATTATCAATATTCACAGCAATTTTCTCAATTGATATAAATTTTCTTGATGCTGCCATTCCAGTAGCAATTACAAAATCAGGCTTTATTTGATCAATCATATTATCAAGTATGTTAAATGCATTTTCATACTCAACCGGAAGTATAACAGTGTATATGTCAATATTATTCAAAGACACTGGTAAACTATTTACTATCTTCTCAGTAATATTTTCGCTAAAACCAGCAAAAGCTATGAATCCTGATACTAGTACCTTCATTTTAGAGGTACTAATTTGAGAGCATTCTTAAAGTAAATTTTATCCTTTACTTCCTGTTTAAGATCTAATGACTCAATAAGTTCCTGATGTCTGTTATCAAAATAGTCTCTGGCATAAAGTATTCTGTCTTGATAGTTGTTCATGAACCAATATGCATGTTCTAAATCTCTATTAAATGCGTTCCAACCGCTTCCGGCTGACATGTCACAATATAGGTTATCGTATTTATCCAGTAGTTGAGTAATCATACCATCTTTAATTACAGGACCTTTTGGATAAGACAATTTATCAAACTGATCATCATTAGATATATGTGCCCAGAAACCTGGAGCATGTCCTAAAAAAGTGGTTTCAGGACATTTCTTAAGAATTCTTTCTAGCACATCAATACCGCCTCCATACCAAAAGTTCGGCCATGCATTTGACCATGGTTTATTAAATTCGTAATCAAAATGCATTATTACTGGAAGATTAAGCTCACCTGCGGTTCTATAAAATCTTATAGCATCAAAATCATCATACATCATTCTAACTTTTAATTCTCCACATACTTGAACCTTATGAATGTATGTTGCTGATTTTAAATTATTTATAGCATCAGGATTACGCGGATCTGGACAATATCCTAAAACAAATTTCTCAGGATATGCCTTCTTGTATTCCAAAGCTGCTTCAAATGGTATTGGACCTTTTGTAAGATAAGTAGCCAATCCCCCGTTATAGTTCTCATATTCATGTCTTGGACACTCCCATGAAAGAAGCCAGGTAACATCAATATTGAACTCATCCATATTTTTCAGAAAACCTTGCAAGTCAGTTTTATGCCAGTCAGCATGATTATGTGCATCAATTATCATCTTCTTTAGCTCCTTCTTGAACAAATTTTAGTATATTATCGTTCTTAAACTCTTTTATATCAGCTTTACTATATCTAACTATATCTTCTAGCCTTTCAATATCATAAGGTGTTATTAAAGATATCGCTATACCAGTTTTCATCGCTCTTCCTGTTCTTCCGATTCTATGAATATATTGCTCTTTATCATTAGGAAGATCAAAATTTATGACTGCATCAACATCAGTAATATCAAGACCTCTTGCTGCAACATCAGTAGCTACAAGCATATTGAGTTTTTCTTCTTTAAATGCTCTGATAGTCTTTTCTCTTCCTGCTTGCGACTTTCCGCCATATATACAGCTAACTGCATATCCTTTATCATATAAATCATCTGTCAGCATTCTAACCATATTAATAGTATTACAAAAAACAAGGACTTTATAAAAATCATTGTTATCCATTATATCAGCAACAGCTTTAATTTTTGCATGAGTATTGTGAAGCATAATACTTAACTGGTCAATATCTGGTTTATTTTCATTGTCTTCCTCTACAGTAATCTCAACAGGATCTCTTTGATATAACCAAGATATATCCATAACACCAGTTGACATTGTTGCAGATAAAAGTGCAAGATTTTTTCTATTCTTCATTAAATTCAAAATACTTGTTACATCTTCAATAAAGCCCATATCCAGCATCCTGTCTGCCTCATCGAGTACTGCGGTTCTTACGTTTGAAATATCTATTGTTTTTCTTTCTATGTGATCTTTAAGACGACCTGGTGTAGCAACAATAATCTGCGGACTCCTTTTTAATGCTTTTATCTGGACATCTATTGCTTTGCCGCCATATATAGCTTCAATTCTAACTTTTGGCATAAAAGCAGATAAGTCCGTTAACTCATCCCTAATCTGAATAACAAGCTCTCTTGTTGGTGCAAGTATTAATGCCTGTATATCTTTGTTGTCATATTCCATCTGCTCTATTAGCGGTATTCCAAATGCAAATGTTTTTCCAGTTCCTGTAGGAGCTTTCGCTATAACATCCCTATATTCCATCAAAGGCGGTATTACATCAGCTTGTACAGTTGATGAATGAATATAGTTCTTTTTCTCAAGTGCTTTCATTATACCTTCAGAAAGACTAAGCTCATCAAATTTTGTACCTGAATAACTTGCTTGTGGTTTCTGATTATCTAATTCTACGGGTCTTTTCTTGAATTTTGAGAAATCTTTAAGCGGATGACCTGCTCTTCTTTCAAATTTTCTCTTATTCTTAAATTTGTCTTTAACTAAAAAGGGCTTTTTCCTTTTATTTTTGTAATTATTTGAATTTTCCATTTTACCTTCTATTTTTCAATTCCTCTTCTATCTGCTCTAGGGTAATTTCCTTCTCAACAAGTAACACGACTAGATGATAAAGAAGATCAGATACTTCGTATATGATTTGATCTTTAGAATCATTTTTAGCAGCGATTATAGTCTCTGAGGCTTCCTCACCTATTTTTTTTAATATTTTGTCCAAACCTTTATCAAATAGATAACAGGTATATGAACCTTCCTTTGGATTATTCTTTCTGTCATAAACAACTTTGTATAACTCGTTCAATATTTCATTCATTACTAACTATCTCCCCATCTTTATTTATTTTCCTGAAAAAACATGATTGTGCTCCTGTATGACATGCAGGACCATTTTTCTTAACAAGATAAATTACTGTATCTAGATCACAGTCTACTAGGACATTAATAACTTTTTGAGTATTCCCACTGGTCATTCCCTTTATCCATTCAATGTTTCGTGAACGTGAAAAATATGTAGCATAACCTGTCTGCAAAGTCTTTTGTATCTGTTCCTCTTTTGCATATGCCATCATCAGCACTTCCAATGTATCCGCATCTTGGCAAATAACAGGTATTAATCCTTTTTCGTCATACTTAAGATCAAGCATTAAGTATTCCTTTCATATATTCACAGCTGATTGCTATACTTTTTTCCATTGGCATATCAAATTTTTCCTGTTCCATAACGCACCAGTCAATCTTATCTGATACCTTTAAAATTGCAGGAAAATCAACTATACCTTTCCCGACTTCGGTATCAAATCCATCGCTTGTGATATCCTTAAAGTGCAGTAAGTCTAGTCTGTTACTGTACTTTTTACAATACTCAACAGGATCTACTCCACCTTTTACTGCCCAAAACATGTCTATCTCAAGTACTATATCCTCTTGCGTATTTTCCGCTAATATATCAAATAGTCTTTTCCCATTTTCAACAATGGAAAATTCAAAAGCATGATTGTGATACCCCAATTTTATTCCATATTTTTTAGCATTATCACTTGCTATATTAAGGTATTCGGCTATCTGTTTGATTCCATCCTCATTATGGAATTGTTCAGAAATATATGGAACTACTATATACTTATTACTTATTGTGGCATTATACTCCATTGTTTCTGAAAACTTATCAACAACTGCACTCAAACCTACATGGCTTCCTGCAGGCAATATATCTAGATCATCAAGATATTTTTTAGTTTCTATTGCTTCTTTTCCATAAAATCCTGCAAATTCCACTCCATCATATCCGACTTGTTTAGCAATATGTATAGCATGATAAAAATCCTGCTCTGCAATTTCTTTTATTGAATATAGCTGTAACGCTGCTTTTGGCATTATTCCCTCCATTATCCTATAGCTATTATTCCATAGCTATTTCATTATATACTATTTATTATTAATTTAAAATCACAAAAGAGATATCTTATACATAACGATTCCTGCTGCACATGCCGCGTTTAATGATTCTACTTGGCCTTGCATAGGTATTGATAAAATCTTTGTCAGATGTTTTTTAATAAATTTATCCAATCCGGTTGATTCATTTCCTACAATTATTGCACACTTCTTATGTAATTTTGCTGATTCAATGTTTTCACCATTAGCATCTAAACCATAAATATCGTATTCAGCTTTTCTTAAAATGTTGAATACATCATCTGATATTTTTATATATGGCATCCTAAATAATGAACCCATACTAGCTCTTATTGCTTTTTCATTATATAAATCTGTACAACCTTCAAGGGCAAATACACAACCTATTCCGAATGCTTCTGCACTTCTTACCATTGTACCAGCATTTTTAGGATCATTAATCCTGTCAAAAATAATAACAGGCAAACCCTTCTTAATGACATCAAATATATCCCACTTCATTGGACGACCTAGGCCTAGAATTCCTTCTGGACTTGACATATAAGAAAGCGAATCAAGTATTCCATCTCTTATAAGGTAGATATCCTTACACTTTAACTTATCGACATAGGACATATTGTTCTGGTAATATGTATCAGAAACATAAATTTCTGTTATTGTAATACCGCTTTTAAAAGCCTCGTCAATTAATTTTTTACCTTCGATAAAAAAAAGGTTCTCATTCTCGCGAACCTTTCTCTTATCTAAGCTTTTTAATCTTTTGATTTTTTGATTGTCCTTGGACTCTATTCGGTTCATTAATATTTACTTTACTGAACTGACAAGTGAAGCAAAGCCCTGAGGATCATTAACAGCCATATCTGCAAGTACTTTTCTGTTAAGATCGATACCGTTCTTTCTGAGACCAGAAATAAATTTCGAATAACTCATTCCGTTAAGTCTTGCAGCTGCATTAATTCTTGCTATCCAAAGCTGCCTGAAATTACGTTTGTTTGCTTTTCTTGCTGTATATGCATAGCTTAACGACTTCATTACCTGTTGTTTAGCTATTCTAAAATTTTTGCTTTTAGCTCCAAAATAGCCTTTAGCCATTTTTAATATTTTTTTATGTCTTTTGCGGGTTGTTACACCGCCTTTAACTCTTGCCATTTCTATATTCCTCCTTATTTATATGGGATAAGCTTTTTAATATTTGATGCATCAGCATCAGATGCATAAGCAGTACTTCTGTTATCTACCTTTGCTCTTTTTGTCTTAGATATCAGTCTATGTCTTCTGAAAGCATGTCCCATCTTTATTTTTCCGCTTCCGGTTACTGAGAACCTCTTTTTTGAAGCGCTGTGTGTCTTTAACTTCGGCATATTTAAATCCTCCTATTTATTTCTTTGGTGCTAATATTACTATCATATGTCTGCCTTCAAGTTTTGGTGATTTTTCCGGTGTCCCATATTCAGAGCATGCTTGAACAAATTTATCGAGGACTTCTCCTCCCATTTGCGTTCTTGTCATTTCTCTTCCTCTGAATGTAAGACTTACCTTGACTTTATCTCCATCTGCTAAAAACTTGCATGCATTCTTGATTTTAAAGTTAATATCATGCTCATCAATCCCCATTTTCAGCCAGATTTCTTTTAACTCGATAGTTTTCTGTTTCTTTCTGGCTTCTTTTTCTCTTTTGGTGACTTCAAACATAAATTTTCCGTAATCAATTATCTTGCAGACTGGCGGTTTTGCATTTGGTGAAATTTCCACTAAATCCAATCCTGTATTTTCGCTAATTTTTAAGGCTTCAGCAACTGGCATTACACCGATCACGTTTCCGTCTGCCCCGATCAGCCTTATTTCGGGCGAAGTTATGTTTTCGTTAATTCTGTATTGAACTTTGTTACTCTTATGAGCTGCTATTGTATTTACCTCCATATAGTTTTAATGGTCTTGCAGAAGCGAATCCACAAGACCATATAACAATCAATGCGATATGTTTACCCGTTCAGTGCATAAGCCGTAGGGGTGAGAAGGGATTACTTCTGCTTTCCTTTTGGAATATTATCATATGAGTATAGCAATGTCAAATATTATTTTACCCAAATTACACTCATATATATTTATTTAATCCATTAACTCGTACAAAGATGCTGCATCCTGCTTTTTAACAGATTCTGCAATATCAGCTATTTTTACTTTAATGGAATTATTGGAGAATTTAATTTCAAGTATATCTCCTTTTTTAACGTTGTATGATGGTTTAACCGCTTTTTCGTTTACAAAAATCTTCTGTCCCTCACAGGCTTGATTTGCAACAGTTCTTCTCTTAATCAGCCTGCTAACTTTAAGAAATTTATCTATTCTCATTTTTTTGCCTCATCCCAGTATTTATCTAGCTCATCTATAGTCATCTGCTTCATGTCAAGACCATTATCTATACAGCTATTTTCCACATATGTAAATCTTTTTATGAATTTATCTGATGATTTATTTAAGCACTGTTCAGGATCAATATCTAAAAATCTGCATACATTAACTACAGCAAAGAGTAAATCTCCTGCCTCTTCCTTCTGCATATCAGAATCATTAGTGTCAATAGCCTGCTTGAGTTCCTGAGTTTCTTCATATATCTTATTGAAAGCTCCTGATATTTCTGGCCAGTCAAAACCTACTCTCTGTGCTTTTTGCTGTACCTTATATGCTCTCATTAATGCAGGAAAATTTTTAGGTATCTTATTCATGCTGTCTGCTTCACTAGAGTAACCCTTTTCCTGTATTTTTAATTTCTCCCAGCTTTCTAATACCTGGTCAGATGAATTAAACTTTTTATCTCCGAATATGTGTGGGTGTCTGTAAACAAGCTTTTTACATATCCCATCAATAATATCGTCCATGGAAAATGTTTTTTCTTCTTTACCTATTTGCGCATGAAATACCACCTGAAGTAATACATCTCCTAATTCTTCAGCCATTTTTTCAGGGCTTTTTTCGGAAATTGCATCACATGTTTCATATGCTTCTTCAATGAGACATTTCGTCAATGAGTCATGGGTCTGCTCTTTATCCCATGGACATCCATCATCAGACCGTAATTTTTCCATTATTGTTAGTAGATCATTAAATACATATTTTTCTTTCATAATATTCCTTATTACATTTTACACTTAAAATTTAGCTCGAACAACCCTATGAATCCCTTGGATATCCGCATTTATAGTTATATCTGAATAACCTTGTTTTTTTAGTATATCTTCAACTCTTTTCGATTGATTATACCCCACTTCAAACATTACCCATCCATCTTTATTAAGATAGTTTTTAGCTTCTTTAGAAATGATTTCATAAAATTCTGTACCCTCTTCACCTGCTAATAAGGCAAGTTCAGGTTCATAATCTGCAACCTGCTTATCCAAAGATATATACTCGTGATAAGGTATATATGGAGGATTTGAAACTATTATGTCAAACTTTTCTTGTATATCACTAAAGAGATTGCTCTTGACAACCTTAGTATTATTTTCTACATTGTTGTGTCTTATATTTATTGAAGTTATGTTAATACAGTCTTGCGAGACATCTGATAAAACTACAGTAGATTCCTTTAATTTCTTGGCTATTGATATACCTATGCATCCGCTTCCGCATGCTAAATCCAATATGTTAGGCTTTTCGAAATTAGCTGACTCAGATATCGCTTGTTCTACTAAAACTTCGGTATCGGGTCTTGGTATTAACACGTTTCTATCTATAATAAACTCATTACCATAAAAATACGCTTTACCAAGAATATATGCAACAGGCTCCTTTTTTATACGTCGTTTAGCATATTCTAATAAAAGCTTAGCTTTATCATCTTCAACGATTTGATCTTGATGAGCATAAAAATATGATATATCTTTTTTGAAAATCTCCTCCAGAAATAAATACATCTCCTTTTTATCAGGGAAAAAACCTGAATATGAGTTTATTAACTGAGATATTACCATTTCGCCTCTTCTTCATTTTGTGGGAGTACTGCATTAAAAGCCATTT
>JAQVAJ010000035.1 GCA_028690885.1 Clostridia bacterium | reverse complement strand
GGGTAAATAGATGCCCCTGAGCTGTATGAGGCCCTATAGAGAATAGACAGTAATTATGATTTCCCGTACACTGGCAGCATGTTGATATATATTTGTAGCCTAGAATGGTTATAAGACCGCAGTCCTGACAGATATATCCATAAGCGTGTCCTCTTGAGGTATGCTCATCAGAAATATATGAAGCATTCATATGCTCTCCGGTCAGTTCATATGTCTCACAATATGCTAGAGCATTTGTACATATACTTAGCAGTAAAATTATCGTAATTAAAGACAGGATACCTTTTTTCATATTATCTTCTCCATTAACTTCTGTTATTTATAGTTTTCTATGTATATTTTTCTTTTTCATTTACCTATTTGCACGAAAAAGTAAAATTACCTATTACATTCTCCATTGTAAAGAATACATACCTTAAAGAGTCATTTGTGTTGTCCTCTAAAAGGTTATATGCATCCGAAGTTCTCAATGACCTTAAGATGTCATACTTCTTTATTATGTAATCAGCTATATCATATGGGATATATTCAAATAAGGCTGCACATACTGCATTTTTAACTTTGGATTTATAGTAAGAGACAGGAATCCCGTCATCCCAATCTAAGGACTTCAATTCCAGCTTTAAAAACATTGTGTCATAACCCCACTGTGTTTCAGGATAACCTGTTTCACCTTCAAAAAACCTGAATGCGAACATGCAGTATGAAGGATTGGAATACAGACTGGATTTGTGATATCTGATCTCATATGTGGTTTTTGTCTCATATGCCCTTTTTTCTACGACGGTATAACCTATGTCATCCTTCACCTGTAAAAGCGTACTTTTTATAGCATCAGACAACTCATCATACCCAACACCGACATACTTTATATTATCCTGTGTCGTGTTATCTAAAAATGAGCAGTCCAGTCTTACAGAAGCATCTCTTTTATCTTTATCAATCAGCTTTATAATCAAGGTACATGCCTGTGCCCTTGTAAGCGTTTCATTGAACCTGAATGTAAAATCCTCAAAACCATTTATAATACCAGCACTGTAACACTGTTTAATGGGATTAATATATTTTTCTGGTGTATACATACCTAAATCAAAGGGATATATATTCTGAGTATCATATTCAGGTTCATTAAGATAAGTCATTGCATTGGATATGAGTATAGCAGCCTGCCCTCTGTTTATATCAATTGCATATTCTGTTTCATCGAAATTTTTAAGCATGCCTATATCTTCAGCTTTATCTATGTAGTTTTGAGCCCAGTAACCTTCAAAGTTTTGGATATCAAAACCTAATGCTTTTATTATCATTTTTATAAGCTCATCTGTTTTAACATTACCATCAGGCTTGAATGTGTTATCAGGATACCCATCAATAATATTCATACCATATAACTGTATAACTGGTTCAAAATACCAGCCTGTGGATTCTATGTCTATAAATTTGGATCCTTGGGCTTTTACACTTGTTATGCTTATACTGCTTAATGCAATTATGCATATGATTAATACTAATACCAACTTGTTCTTTGCAATCTTTTTCATGACACTCCTTTTCGAATGCCATACTAATATTATTGCCATTATATGTCAACTGACAAATGTGTTTTATTTTACTTCTTTAATATTAAATCAATTGTACTGGCAGCATCCAGGTATTCTCTGATAAAGGAAGCAGTTCTTTTGTAAAACAGATTAATGCTCCAGTCCCGACTTTTTTTATAGGGTTCTTTTCGAGGCATCTAAAAGCCTTTACCATGGATTTTGTCGGATTACTCGTGGTCTTGATTTCTACTGGGTGAAGAAAATCTCCGTTCTCCACTAAAAGATCAATTTCATTCTTATCAATATCACGATAATAATATAATGGTGGCTTTACAATACCATCATTATAGTAGCTTTTTAATATCTCAGCAAAGACATAACTTTCAAAGATATGTCCCCACATAGCTCCATTAACAAGCTGTTCAGGAGTATTCCATCCAAGAAGCCAGCAAACAAGACCAGTATCAAGAAAATATAGCTTTGGTGATTTAGTAAGCCTCTTATTAAAGTTGTTATAATACGGTTCTAGAAGATAAACAAGCCCGCTAGATTCGAGCACAGATAACCATGATCGCACTGTTTTATCATCTTTTCCGCAGATTTCAGATATAGCAGACATATTTAGTACTTCACCTGTTCGTGATGCAACAGCTTTTATAAATTTAATAAAAGCAGATTCATCCTGGATATTTAGTACATCTTTTATATCCTTCTCTATATATGTCTGGAAATATGAACTATAGAAATCCGCCCAGTCATGCAGGTCACTTTCTGTTTCATAAAGTTCAGGATAGAATCCTTTGTGAATGAATGAAACAAATTCCATATAATCACATTTAACAGTTTTTTTCTCTTCGTTCATCATATCTTCTAAAACAGGTAAAAATGGCTTTCTCCACTTACTTTCGTTTAATTCACGCATTGAAAGACCAAGCATTTTTATGATACCTGCACGACCAGCTAAGCTATCTGTGACATTTTTCATTAATTTCATGCTCTGTGAACCGGTAAGATAAAACTGGCCTTTTGTTTTTCCCTCGTCAACAATATCTTTTATATATTCAAAAAGTTCTCCCGCTTTTTGTATTTCATCAACAATAACAGGCGGTTTGTTTATATCAAAAAACAAGGAAGGATTATCTTTAGCACTTTCCCTTATTAATGAAGTATTAAGGGTAACATAATTAATACCGCTATATACTTCCTTTAGCATTGTAGATTTTCCTACTTGTCTTGCTCCTGTTAAGACAATAACTGATTTTCGTTTTGCAATTCTTTCAACTACCGGTTCTATATGCCTGTGAAAATACATTGTTGACTCCTTATTTTCGAGATTTTCGGAATTCAATTCCATTATCTACGAAGTTTTATAGAAAGTCAATATTAAATACCTTTTTCATTGCTTATAAAATAAATCCTAATTTACTGTTCTTTACTCGCAACAGGATGCAAATAATACTCCATAAATATTATTCAATAAAAAACAGCAAAGACTATATGTACTGACCTTTGTAAAGTGGACAAATAATTAAATAAAAACCAAGAGCAATTGTCTGGCTTTAAGGATTGGTATCTATAATACTGTTTTCTATTATTTCAAATTTGTATTCATCAAAACCGTATACTACAGATAAATCACTTATTAATGTATTTTTTATATCTTTTACGACAAATTCATTGTTTTGCATTTCATATATTACTTCAATATCTAATATTGTAACAAATCTCCAGTTCTCTGTATTTATTACACAAAGCGAAATTATTTCATTAATTCCATTATTCACAATATTTGAAACTATGGATTCATGGTAAACAAATTCGAAATTAGGTTTTGCCACATCAGATGATATCTTTATTACTATTTGATCATTATTCTTTTTATCTTTTATAGTTGCAAGACAAGCTTGTCCATCTTCTATATATTCAATACTATACTCAAATAAACTTTCTACAATGTCGAAAATTGAATCTGTAGAAAATGGGATTTTTTCAAAGTATTTCTCTTTATATATATACACAAATCTTTCTCTTCCAAATGTATATCTTGGATCGTTTATAATTGCAATTTCATTTTCCCCATCATCATTAAAATCTTTTACTCGAACTACTATACTTGCGCCTGCTATTTTATCAGTTAAATAAAATGTTTCATCATTTCTTAAAGCTAAAATCATTCGTTCTCCAGGTTCTACAACAGAGTATAAATTTATCAGATGCAGAGGATAGTCATTTGGCAATATAGACAATTCATTAACATAAATATATTTCCTTTCAAGATCAATACCATTTAAATAATACACATTGTCATTTAAAATCTTGTTTTCTCTTGTGTCGCAAATAAAAATTATATCTTCAGTATTGTCGTTATTTACATCTTTATAATCAATTAAATATGAGCCTTGAGTGTTTATAAGCAGACCTTTTTCGTTTTTGGTTATTCTAATTAATTCTGTATTGTTATCGATAAAGTCTTTCTTTGCATCAAATACAGCTGATGGCAGGTTTTCATTATTAATATAGTTTATTTTCTTGATAATATCATCTTCATATATTTCTACTGTAATATTGTTATCTTCTTTTGATATGTCTTCAACAAGCTTAAAAGCTTTATTACCATCTGAATTTACTTCAATGCTATCTTTTTTTCTTTTTATAAAAGATAAACCTATATTTTCATTTTCAAATGCGTCTTTTACAAGAAGAGGCTTTATTTCTAACTCTTCGTCTTTTCTTAATTTTTGATTTATCTGCTCCAGCGATAATCCACTTCCGTTGTCATAGTTTAGAAAATATATTTTTTCCTTATAATACTGCCTTTGTTTTTCCAGTAAATATATTACTAATTCATACTTGCCATCAAGGTCAATGTCTTCTTTTATTACAACAGGAAGACCATTTATATCTATATTTAATTTCATACTTTGAAATACTTCAGTTTTTATACCGTCATATTCAAAATGCAAATTGGTATAGTTTGAAAATTCGTCTATTCCTTCATAATAAATTTTAAAATCAAAATCCAATTTACCAGATAGATTTATGACATTCGGATTTTCTTTCTTTATCGAACATGATGATATGATTAATACTGTAATAAATATGAGTATTAACAGAATAATATTCCTTTTATTTTTAAAAATCATTATCTACACCTTCTTTTCTTTAAACTAAATTCTATTGAACATAAAATAAATTATTGAGTAAAGTATTAGAGTAAGGCAAACCATCAGATACTTCATCAATTAAATAAGACGTTCCTGTAGTTGTTATTATATATGCATCATAGATATCTACCCAAGTAGTCCCATTTAATAACTGTAATTGACCATTGTAATCTCTCAATCTATTATCAGCATATATTGCATTCAAACCTCTAAAAAATATGTAATTTGCTGTCATCCATGGTGGTCTATAGTCAATTGTGGATATTTCCGATAGATTGTTCGTAGTACTTATTAAACAAGCTAAATAAGTTGCATTACTAAATCCTGAAATGTAGGAGGGATATTTTGCTGAACCAGTATTTATTCCTGAAAACTGATTTTCTTGTGTTACGACTCCATAATATGTATTTGGATAATTTGGCTTATTATATCTATTATAAAATACCCACATAACACAAGTTTGATCATAATAATTAGCTGTATTCTCACCATATAAGACTCTTGAAACAACTTCGATATCCTCTAATCCACTATACCATGGAATATTACCTGCATTACGTAAATCTATGCCATAATCAGGATCATTCATTAAATCATTATGCCAATTTGCTACGATTAATTCTGTATCTTGCCAATTCTTTATGTCATTTGCATATTTATTAACTATATCGTCTAAACCTGGAACTTTGTTATCTTTTTCTCTAACACTTAATCTACCATTTATAATATCGTAATAGAACAATCCATTATAACAATAACCTGTTTCTTCATCATAATAATAGGAATTGTATCTAAACTTATTAATGCTACCTATGTAATCATTTATGCTTTCAATAGCATTACGGTCAATATCATTGACAAATCTATTATTATCATCATAAATATATTCATAAATGGTGTTTCCCTTACTGTCATTTATACCAATTATATTATTATTTTCATCTTTTATATAATAATACTTAGAATCGTTATATATAAATCCAGTTAACTCATAGGTTTCATTATAAAAATATTCTAAAGTATAATTACCTGATATTTCTTTTATTAACAAATTATTATCATACTCATATCTAGCAATTATTTCATTATCTCTTTTTTTCGATATTCTATTGTTTGATTCATTATAATCATATATGTAAGTTTTATTATTTACTTCCACTTCTTTTAACACTTCATATAAATTTATGTATGATTTATCATAAGATTTGGTTTTTAAACTATTTGTTTTTTCCCATATCAATGTAATATTATTGTATTCATCTGTTTTTACAATTACATTATCATATAATTTGCTTTCAGTAGCAAATCCTTGAATTACAACACTCGAGGCAATTAAAACACATAATACTACTAGAGATAATAGCATACTTCTTTTTTTCATTTTTTCCTCCCATTTTTTTAGGATAAAATACTTGCTTAAAAATATTTATTAATACTAATTTATTATATCATGAATTTGTTCAAAATACAAGTACCTATAAAAATATTTATTAATACTAATTTATTATATCACATATTTTGCAGGTTAAAGCAGTATTGTACTTTATTTCAATAAATAACCGGCAAATACGATATTTGCCGGATTATCTTTGAACTTATATATCTTATTACCTGAACGATCAGCCTAATTGAATTTATTCATATAATCTATATGTTATTATCTCTTGTTCTCTATCTTGTTATCAGTATCTTTCAGTACCTGTTGTCTTAGATCTTTTAAGAATTCAAAAGGTTCTGCTTCTTCTATACCATAGGTTTTCTGAAGATCATACTCGATATCCAGCCATGTAGATATATCTGCTTCATTGTGCTGTATAACAGCTTCCATCTTATCCAATGCTTTAAAGACTTTTGCTTCCTTTGTCTTCTTTTGTTCCATTTCTTCAAAAAGACTTTTAATGTGAAGATATCTCTCTTTAGGAAGCTTTTGTATAAACTCCAGAACTTCCTTCATTTCCGTTTCCTCATGTTTTTTAGTTTTCTCAAAAGAAGGAATATCTCCTGTTATAGCTTCGCCTATATCATGAACTATGCACATTTCAACTACCTTGCTCATGTCCACATCAGGTATCATATCCTTTAATACATATGCCATGAGTATAAGGCGGTATGAGTGCTCTGCTACAGATTCATCTCTTTTACAGGATGTCTTTGAATGTCGAAAATTGCATTTCATCTTCTCAATAACATGTAGCCATTCTAAAAATTTATCAGGTTTCATTATTCCTCAAATAACCATGGGTCATCAGCCTGTGTTTCAATAACTTCTTTCAAAGTCATTATCTGTGAACCGCTTTCATATTTTACAAGAATCCTGTTATCATCATTTGTGTACCACAGATAGCTCTCTTTAGCTGTAAACAGCGAAAACCCCGCATACTTGGCTGTATATTTGACACACTCATATGACTTGTTATTAACAGTAATTGTTTCAGTCAATTCATTGGTTATTGCGTAAGGAGCAAACATTGCGCTTTCACTGACCAGCACATTTATATCCACCCTCTGGCCTTCTTCTATTGTAATTAATCCTAAAGTCAGATTAATCATTTCATTGTCAATATATTGAACGGGTTTATCTACCGATTTTTCAGCTACTTCATCTTCCTGGACCGCTTTAATAACTGCCTTTTCCTGCGTGTAATCTGTATTTACAGACCAGTCTTCTTCTTTTTCAGAATAATATATATTGGATTTGAATGAAGAAGCCGGTAAAAGAGTCTGTGTATTGAATATAACCTGTGCTCTATACTCCCATGTCTCAAAATCAGCATATGTCTGCATTTTTGTAAACCCGTTATCCAAAACTGAATATTTGAATATCAGGTCTCCGTCAATTTCCTGTTCTTCATTTACTATTGAATATACAAGTCTGTGTGATCCCTTTAGCGTATTACCAACTACAAATACATCTTCGCTCATCTGCATCTTGCATCCGAACAAGACTGATGAAAGCATCACTATCAATAAAGCAAGAGCTATTGTTTTTACTATCTTATTTCTCTTCATATTTAATCCTTCCTTTTCATCTCTATTTCAAATCTGTCAAAATATACTTTTTCCATAAACTGCTCATCTGTAAAAAATGTCTTGTTGAACTTAGCCAGTTCTTTAGTATTCTTATTCATCCATATAGGGACCTGTATGTCCATCTTCTTGCATATGTCTATAAGACAGTTTGTAAGTTTCTGCTGAAAAGTCATATCCGAATCAGTATATTCAGCTTTTTCTTCAGTCAGTATCATATTCTTTTTAATTAGCTTTCCGTATATAAGCATTATTTATCCTTTTTGTACACACACGTTGATTAATATCCAAGAACAATTGAATAAAGCATTGCTTTTAGCTTTTGCTCTTAGCTATTGTCTATTCTACCATTGAATTGATGTTTTAAAAACATATTATCTTTAAATGTACTACATCGCTTCTATCAGTTCGATTTTTTCTACAAGAGTTTTTCCAAATTTATCTGGTTCTTCAGCTAACGGACTGTGTGCTGATTCTTTAAACCATATATAGTCTTTAACAGGTGCTTCAATTGAATTATAGTATTCATATGACAGTTCAAAAGGGGTATTGTAGTCAGAAGACCCTATAAGATAAAACATAGGTATAGAAAACCTTGTGCAGTCTTTGGCAAAGTCCAGTTTAATTACTTCTTCCCACATGTGCTTTAAAGAAAAGCTGTAACCTTTTAAAACTCCTATTATGTCAGACAATGTATATTCTGATGAAAAAAGTATCGGACTAATAGTGCTTTTCCACATTGAAGAACATTTAACTGCTGCTCCTCCGTATTTATTCAAAAGCTGTCTTTGTGCTGTAAGATCTTTTATCGGGTTGTTTACATAAAGTCCTTTTACAGGTCTTTTTATTTCCAAAAGCTTCTGGACATCTTTCTCATCACCAGCAGCTTTCGCTTTTTCCATTACATAATCATAGCTCATTTCCTCGTTCTTAATGCCGTTTACAAGCTGTCCCTGCCCAAAATATGCTTTTATATTCTCTGGATATTTGTATGCTAACAAAGTGCCTACACATGACCCCCAGGAATGTCCTTGTATGTATATCTTATCCTTATTGAATTTTTTACAAAGATATTCCGTCAGTTCCCTTGCATCTTCTACAAAAGTATCCACATTCATATCCTCTTTCTTGGCCCCTTTATAGCTTCCGCCTGTACCTCTTTGGTCCCAACCGACTATTGTCACTTTGTCAGTTATGCCTGACATGTATTTCGATACATTGTGCCTGTTTACTACGCCAGGTCCTCCGTGGATGAAAAGAATAAGAGGATTGTTAATATCTGTTCCGATTACATGAATCTTCTGCTCTATACCGTTAATCATTACCTTTTCGACTATGTCTATTGGTTTTTTCATATCTATGTCTCCTCTATTTTAAAATGCCTTTATTAATATATCCTCTTCTGTTAGAAATTACCTCTGATGTTAATAGTGCTCTGTCATAGATCCTTAACTTCTTAACATCTTTGTTTACATATGCTTTTTTCTTTCCATTCAGATCCTTAAAATATCTGCTGA
>JAQVAJ010000034.1 GCA_028690885.1 Clostridia bacterium | reverse complement strand
CCATCGGATTCATTGCTTACAAAAACATCCGCAGTGATAGCTAAGTAGTCAACTGCGGATGCTTCTATATAGTACGCCTTTCCCATTTGTAGGGGTGCAATTCAGAAAGGGCAATAAATCATTGATTGTTCCCGTCGAGCCTTATGCCAGCCATGTGGGGTACAGCCATCAGTCGAGTAGAATGGGGACGCCGATATAAAAGAGTTTTATTTTATATTTGCTGTAAATGGAAGCGTCGGCCTCATACAACACTGGTTGAAAAACGGGTTGAACCAGTCCACCACGGAAATAGCGCAGATCATAATGGTCACCTATTCTTAAATTTTTTAATTTAAGGCAACCCATGAAAAGTACGGAAATAAAAAGACCGGCTGCCGAAATGTCCAATCGCAAAGGAGGCGGGACTATTCAGCAGCCGGAATTGTGCATCGTGAACAATATAGTGGTGTATACTTTAACGATGAAAGGGAGTAGCATCATTGTGCCTATCCTGCTTCAATTAGCCGAATGGGGCACTTATTAAGTGCAAGAAAATTCGGACAGTAAAACTTTTTGCAATGAATGTCAATCTATAACATAATACGCTTGAGAGACCCGAACGCATTATGCCAAAAAAACAAGGAATATAGTAAACTGTGTGCAGACGGCTATTATATTCCAATGTTTCTACTCTACGTATCTTTATTGCCAATAAGCTTACATACCGGTGAACATATATTACCGCCTGTATATTTGCAAAATGAGCACCATATCCGGGTTCCAGCCATGTAAGGAGATTTACGGTTTAAACATTTTTGGGGCAAACCTTTAGGTGGAGTAGTGTACTTCATATCAAGACCTCCTTTTATTTTTTATGAGGTCATTATATAATTAGTTTGTGCCCTCAGTGTGCCCTAAAGCCGCGAAATAAAAGAAATTGAATATTTGAGCGCCATACAAAATCCAATCCAGAGCCGTGAAGGGTCGAAGCCCTCAATACTCCCATATAATAAAAAACCCGCAAGATGAGCTTTTAAAGCGCCATCCTGCGGGTTTCTCATCCATTATCAAATTCTGCTTTCATCGAAGGCTATTCTGCAACGGCTTTTTCCACAAAGCCTTTTGAAAAAAACTTAAAAGAATTTTTCGTACAGTGTGGGTGTGCACCTTTTCACGATACCTCCGAACCTTTTCACGAACCCCTAAACCTTTTCACGTTTCCTTTACCTTTTCACGAAAGGTAGGGAAGTGAAGCACCGGCGGGTGCATCTTTTCACGATATAGGTTCAAAAAAGCAAAAAAGCCGCCTCGATAGGCGGCATGTTTTTGCCCTTAAAATGCGGAAAAGCCCAGTAATACTGGACTTTTCCGTCAGTCAACATTGTATCAATATTGACGTTTGTTTTTGGTGGAGGCGGAGGGAATCGAACCCTCGTCCGAAACAAAATCCATACCGACTTCTACGTGCGTAGCTTACTGTTTAATTTCCCTCTAAAGTCCCCTGTAAGCCGGGTCCGATTTTGGTAGCTTCATAGTTACCCTTTAGTCTCAAAGCTTTGACTATCGGGGTTTCACGGTAGATTACACCCTGGTCCGGACCCCGTGATTTCCGGTAGGATGTTTAGCTAGCTTACGCTGCTAAAGGAGCAAAATTTGTTTTTGCGTTTATATTTATTCCCTCGTTTTTTTTAGAGGCCCACGAGGATCCTCTGCACGCTATCAATAATTCATTCATCCCGTCGAAGCCTTTACGCCCCCAAATGATTACTGTCTTTCATTCTCTTCTGTATTTCCCTGTCAGCTTCATTCTTCCGGATTGAATCGCGTTTATCATAGCTCTTCTTTCCTTTGGCTAAAGCCAACTCTACTTTAACCTTGTTCTTTACAAAATATATCTTTGTAGGAACCAGGGTATATCCCTTCTGCTGCATTTTTAGGACGAGTTTCCTAATCTCGCTCTTGTGCATAAGAAGTTTCCTGTCACGGTCCGGGTCAACATTGTTAATGTTTCCCTTCTCGTAGTGGGAGATGTGCATTCCGGATACAAATGCTTCAAAGTCTTTAATATATCCGTACGAATCGCGCATATTAACAGCTCCGGCTCTCAAAGACTTAACTTCGGTCCCGCTTAACACTATTCCGGCTTCATAAAACTCTATCAGTTCGTAGTCAAAACCAGCTTTTCTATTATTCGCAATGACCTTAATTCCTTCTTTTTCCAAACCGTCATCTCCTTCGGAGACCGATTATACCACAAAGATGTGAATTATTTGTTAATTGTTACAAATATTTAATAAATCAGCTAATTGACGTAATAACCGTTTATTTTCCATATACCTTGTTCAAGTATCAGAAAGACAACCCATTTTTCAGATACTGTGTCTGTTTTGACATTTAAAAATACCTGAGCAGTATTAAAGCTGGACCTGGAATCAGTTATCTCATAGCTTTTAATATCAAGATATTTAATGTTAGCTATAAAATCCTTATACTCTCCACCTCTGTTGTTTATAGCTGTCAGTATAAATATTTCATATGGATTTTTTGAGATATTAGCATCAATATACCTTTTTACTGCATCAACTGGGTTATTCCTGCTAATCTGATGTACATGGTATCTGTTTGATATGTCTGCTACAGTTCGTGATTCTAATATTAAATAGTTATCAGGTTCATATATGTTCTTGTTGTTCCAGAACATATATGTATCAATGCCCTTTTCATGCAGTGCTTTGACCTGGTCAAGAATCTGCATTGGTCCATATTCATATTCATACATGGAAAAATCCTGAAGCCAGAATCGGATTTTTGCTCTGTCTTTGAACGCGGAATTGATGAGTAATGAATCTTCAATGGCTCCTTTTACAACTTCATAAGGATGCTTATTTGGATCACTATATGTATACCAGTTAGTTCCTCTGTAGTGGCTCGGATATACCATAGGACTTATATAGTCCACTTCCTGAGTTAAGTTATACCAGATTTGACCTATATCAATATTTAAAGGGTCATCCCACAAATGTGCTACACATCCGAATACATCAGCTGATATTTTCACATTATATGGATTTAACTGACTGTATGCTGTTTTTAAAAATAGCCGTATTAGCTCATCTTGCCTTATATTTTCCTCTAGATAGCTTTTGGAAATCTCATACTGAGAGAATTTCTCAGGAAACCTAACATAATCAAATTGAATTTCATCAAATCCAGTAACCGCAGCCTGCTTTGCTACTTCAATATTGTACTGCTGCACATACTCGTCATACGGGTTTACCCATGCAAAATTGGAATAATCCCTCCACAATTCACCATTATCATATTTAATGGAATGCTCCTTCTTTTCAGAAAGGATATCATCTTTAAAAACAACAACTCTGGCTATTGTGTATATACCATAATTCTTCAATTTTTCGATTTTTGTATCTATATCATAAAGCTGTCCATTATAGCTTTCTATCTCTTTTATATACTCACTCTGTGAAGGGATGGTAACATTTCCTGCATCATCTTTTACATTTATAACTACTCCGTTAAGTTCTGTTGCAAGTATCAGGCCTATAATCTTTTCAAAAGCTGAAATATGTCCGCTATCTGTTATTAGCATATTAGCTTTTTCATACTCTTCTTCTTTTAAATATTCTATATACTGTTTGTAAATCTGAACATATTTATCTTCTAAGCGCAAAGCAGCTGTATCTGCTCTTACATAAAGAGCTTTTACATTATCTGAATTAACCGATTCATTGTAACCTTTTACTTTTAATATATTAATACCAATAAAACAGAATAATATTAATAATGCTGTGATAATTGAAAATATTGTGTTATAAGTCTTTTTTTTATTATTAAGCATTTATATATCCTTTTTCACTCATGTATATATTATAGCTTAAAATGCCATTCTGTTCTTGATTTATATTTATCTATGGTATAATGAATAACATAGGACAAGAGGTATTTTATGCATATACATATCATTACAGATCTTGAAGGAATAAGCGGAGTTACTACTATTGAACAGATGGAGTTTGACAGCTTTGGTTATGAATATGCAAGAAAAAGGCTTATGATTGACACCAATGCGGCTATACGCGGCGCATTTAATAACGGTGCTGATGTTGTAACAGTTACTGACGGTCACGCAAGAGGTAAAAATTTTATCGATGAGCTACTTGATTCAAGAGCAAAAAAGATAAATCTCATAGACCTATATTCTCAAGGATTACATAAAGAAGTTGATGCAGTTATGTTTGTTGGCACACATGCAATGCCAGGAACTATGAATGCATTTTTAGACCATGTCCAATCATCAACAGCCTGGTACAATTACTATATAAATAACATAAAATGCGGAGAACTCGTACAAGGAGGCGCTTTTTTAGGATTCTATGGCGCACCTGTTATTTTCGCTTCAGCTGATGAAGCTGCGTGTGAAGAAGCTAAATATTTCTTTGGGAATATTCAGACTGCACCTGTCAAAAAAGCATTGACAAGGAATAAAGCGGTTTCTTATGATTTAGATTACTGCGAGAGAATGATAGAAGACAGAGCTTCAAAAGCCATGAACCTGATAGGAAACATAAAGCCTTATAAAATAAACGTACCTGTTGAAATAAAGGTTGAATTTACAAGAACAGATTACTGCGATAATGCAAGTGAAAGACCAAATGTTGAAAGAATAGATGCGAGAACAGTTATAAAAAAAATACCACAGATAACCGATTATATGTCGATATTATTATAGGGAGGAACGCATGAAAAAAGAACTAGCCTTATATGGCGGAGAAAAAGTCAAACAGACACCTTACGGAACAGGAAAAAGATTCGGAGATGAGGAACTTGTACAGCTTAAAGAAGCTCTAGACCAGAACACATTGTTCTATTGGTCTGGAAACAAAGTTAAAACACTCTGTTCTAAATTTGCTCAAATGTATGGAGTAGAAAACTGCGTAGCAGCATCATCAGGAACAGCAGCTATTCATGTAGCATTAGGAGCTTTGGGAGTAACCGAAGGCGATGAAGTCATCACCTCCCCCATAACTGATATGGGAAGTATAATAGGGATTATGTACCAGAACGCCATTCCTGTTTTTGCTGACTTAGATCCCCATACATACAATATGGACCCAAAAAGTATTGAAAAATGCATAACTGAAAAAACAAAAGCCATAGTTGTTGTGCATCTTGCAGGTAATCCAGCTGAAATGGATGAAATAATGGAAATTGCAAGAAAACATAATGTGTATGTTGTTGAAGACTGCGCTCAAAGCTATATGTGTAAATACAAAGGACGCTTAGCAGGAACAATTGGAGATATGGGATGCTTCAGCCTAAATGACTTCAAACACATTTCTGCTGGTGACGGTGGAATGGTTTTGGTGAACCGTCCTGAACTTTATGTAAAAACATTCATGTTCGCAGACAAGAATTACAACAGGTTTGCAAAAGGTCCGAGCGCATTAAGGATGATAGAATACCTTGCACCAAATTACAGAATGAACGAGCTTACAGCAGCAGTCGGTATTGCACAACTTGATAAGCTGGAAAAGATATGCTCAACAAGACAGAAATATGGAAACATGATAACCAATGGCATTAAGCACTTAGAAGGTGTTTTCCCACATGAAGTTAAAGAGGGTAATGAATCCAGTTTCTGGTTCTATATGTTCAGAGTAGACCCAAAAGCTATAAATGTGGATGTTAAAACATATGCAGACGCATTAAAAGCTGAAGGCATCGGCTGCCAACAAGGTTATATACCATCAGTAGTATATCTTTATGATATGTTCCAGAATAAAGAAGGTTATGCAGGAACTCATGCACCTTTTGATTCAAAGTATTATGGAAAGGATATATCATATCCTAAGGGTTTGTGCCCGGTTTCAGAAGAAATACTGGACACAGCAATAAGACTTAATCTTAATGAGTTCTATACTGAACAGGACATATTGGATATTATAGAATCAATAGTTAAGGTAACAGAATACTTTAAAAAAGGTTAAAAAGGAGGAATGATATGTACAGAGTAGGAATGCTAGGAACAGAAAACTCACATGCTTTAGCTTTTGCTAAGGAAATATGCTTTAAAGAAGAATACAAGGATTTTAAGATAACTGCTTTTTATGCTTTGGAAAAAGCCCCATCAGAAGCAATTATTGAAAAATGCGGAATTACAGATGCAGTAATAGTTGATGATCCGATGGAAATGCTGGATTTGGTTGATTGCGTTATAGTAACCAACAGACATGGAAAATATCATGAATCATGCGCATTGCCTTTTATTGAAAGAGGTATGCCTGCATTTATTGACAAACCTTTTACTATAGACCCTGCTGAAGCAAGAAATCTGTTAAGGGCAGCAAAACAAAACAAAGTTCCCATATCAGGCGGTTCGGGATGCAAATATTCCCCACAGATTCTTGAATTGAAAAAATTAGTCAAAGAAGATGCATTCGGAAAAATCTATTCAGGTGTTATGAACTTCCCTGCTTCAACTGAGAGCGAATATGGCGGACTATATTTCTACGCTTCTCATCTTGTTGAAATGACATTGGCAGTTTATGGTCAGGACATGTTATCTGTATCAGCATTTATAAATAATGGTCACATAACAGCTATTGCCCATTATGATAAGTATGATATAACTATGCAGTTTGCAGCATCAAAAAAATATGCATCAGTAATATATGCAGAAAATGATGTTGATGTACGTTATCTGGATATGTCCAGCATATTCATCGTGGAATTCGGTCATTTTGTTGATATGGTAAGAACAGGAAAAGAACCTTTATCCCATGATGAATTATTAATGCCGGTACTTGTCATGAATGCCATTGAAAAGTCAATTGAGACAGGTCATACTGTAAACATTGACAGATAAACAGAAACAGGTTTGATAATAATTTAAATCAGAAACTAAAAAGGCATCGCAAGATGCTTTTTTTGTAAAGTTTAAGTTTTTAGTAGCAAAAATATATGTGTCGTTAAATGAATTAATATCTAATCCAGAGTCTTGGTATACAATGGTGTATATGTAAGCTTATTATCAATAACTTCTGATTTCATAAGCTGAATATTATCTACTCTTATATTTATCTTTTCAAAATTCTTTTTATACTCTTCAATATCTGCATCATCTTTCAAGATATAATCTCTTGCCAGCGTCAGATGAGGTATGTATTCAGTATCTCTTATATAGAAATCATATGAGTTTAAGTTTTTATACAATTGCTCATAAATAGAATTTAATATCTGGTTGGTTTCAATACCTGCCCAGTAGATATCTCCATCAGGCCTTTTAAAACATCCTATCCTGTTTACTGTCATTTCAAATGATGGTGCTGTAATATTCTTAACGCACAATTGTGCAAGCTTTGCTCTGTCTTCAGCTATCTCTCCTAAAAAAACCAGTGTAAGATGAAGATTATCCTTTGAAGTAAACCTGCCCTTTTGAGACATCTGCTTTAAGTCTCTTTCAACGGATATAAGGCGGTTTTTAATATCCTGCGTAAAATTAATTGCTATAAATGTCCTCATATCTTGTCTCCTTGTTTCTTTAAGTATATAGACTTATTACTTTTCTTTCAATAAAAAAAAGGAAAAGCAACAAGCTCTTCCTTTGTTTAATATCTTTTTTTAGATTACAGTGCAATTCCTCTCAATGTCCAAGGCTCAGAAACGTTCTTTCTTACAATATTGAAAACCGCTTCTTTAGTTGTTGTTTCGCCATTAATTGTAAATGTTACTGTAGCATATAAAGAGGAAAAATCTTCTCTTATATCAGCTCCATTATATTCCATCTTCAATGTCTTTAAAAAACCTATAGGATCATCAACCTGAGCTGGTAGTATCTGTCTTGTTATTGCAGCTGCTATCTCTTCATCTGTTTTATCAGCCATGAACTCCTCAACAGATTTATTTCCTCTGATTTCTCTTACGGTCTCTGTTGCCATTAAATCAAACATTCCCTGAAAATCCAATGCATTTGCTTTTTCAATGAAAGCTTCCACTGCATCTTTAACTCTTCCTTTTGGTCCGCAGCCTGCCAAAGACAGAACGAGGACTATTGCTAATGCCAATGTTAAAATTTTTACTATTCTTTGCTTTTTCATTTCTTGCTCCCTTTATTTAAAATTCAACTTATGATTGTATTTATCACTCTTATAATATTATATGATATTTCCGCTTATAACAACATTATTAGTTCAAAAAATATATTTTTCATACAAAATATTATATTTTTCTATTTATTATCTACCTGTCTTATTGCTGCTCTGCGAATTTTTCCGTTTATTGTTTTAGGAAGCTGTTCCACAAATTCAATAATCCTTGGATATTTGTATGGGGCAGTTTCATGTTTTACGAATTCCTGTAGTTCTTTAATAAGCTCCTCTGAACCTTCGACGCCCTTGGCTAAAACAATTGTTGCTTTTACAAGATGTCCCCTTATCTCATCAGGCACTCCTGTTACTGCACTTTCTACAACTTTTGGATGTCTGTTCAGAACACTTTCAATCTCAAATGGGCCTATTCTGTAACCGCTGGATTTAATAATGTCATCATTTCTTCCAACATACCAGTAATACCCGTCTTCATCTTTCCACGCAGTATCGCCTGTATGATAATAGCCGTTAAATATCGCACAGTCAGTCATATCTTTATTTCTGTAATAGCAGTCCATTAACCCTTGTGGATATGGGTCAGTTTTTATGCATATCTCACCTGTTACACCTGTTGGGCATATATTACCTTCTGAGTCTAAAAGCTCTACCATATATTGAGGTGAAGGTTTACCAATGGAACCAGGCTTAGGTTGCATATTAACAAGATTACATACTGTAAGAGTTGTTTCTGTCTGACCGAAACCCTCCATAAGTTTTAACCCTGTAGCCTCATACCATTTTTCAAATACATCCGGATTTAATGCTTCTCCTGCCGTTGTGGCATGTTTTAATGAAGATAAATCAAATTTCTCCAATCCTTCTTTAATAAAAAACCTGAACATTGTAGGAGGACAGCATAAAGATGAAATTTTATACTTAGGTATTAATGACAAAATTTCAGATGCATCAAATTTATCATAATCAAAAACGAATACTCCCGCTTCCATAAGCCACTGGCCATACAGTTTCCCCCAGACAGCTTTTCCCCAGCCTGTATCTGCTATTGTAAAGTGCAGTCCGTCAGGGTCAACATTGTGCCAGTGCTTGGCAGTTAATAGATGCGCAAGAGAATATATATGGTTATGAAGAACCATCTTGGGATATCCAGATGTACCTGAAGAAAAATACATTAGAAATG
>JAQVAJ010000033.1 GCA_028690885.1 Clostridia bacterium | reverse complement strand
CTTTTAGTGGTTGATGAAGAACAGCGTTTTGGTGTTGCTCAGAAAGAAAAAATAAAAACATTGAAACCTACAATTGATGTTCTATCCCTTACTGCGACACCGATACCAAGAACAATGCACATGGCTTTGTCGGGAATCAGAGATGTCAGCACTATTTATGATCCTCCTGAAAAAAGGTTTCCAGTCCAGACATATGTGCTGGAATATGACCCTGAAATGATTAAAGAAGCAATATTGCGTGAAAAGGACCGGGGTGGACAGGTATTTTATCTGTATAACAGAGTTATGGATATGGACAATAAGTTTTATCAGCTTCAAAACATGCTAAAAGATGATGTCAGGATATGTATAGCTCACGGACAGATGCAGGAAAAACAATTTGAAGATACAATAATCAGATTTATAAATCATGAATATGATTTACTTTTGTGTACTACAATAATTGAAGCAGGGATAGATATACCAAATGCAAATACTCTTATAATTGAAGATGCAGACAGACTTGGTCTTGCACAGCTTTACCAGATTAAAGGAAGGGTAGGTCGCTCTGAAAGAGTAGCGTATGCATATATAACATATAAACGGGGTAAAGAGCTGACTGAAGAGGCATCAAAAAGACTTCAGACGATTAAGGAATATACAGAGTTCGGTTCAGGTATTAAGATTGCAATGAAGGATCTTGAGATAAGAGGAGGCGGTGACCTTCTAGGAGCAAATCAGTCAGGGTTCATGCAGGGTGTTGGATATGATATGTACGTAAGGATACTTTCTGAGGAAATTGCACGAATGAAAGGTGGGAAAGTCAAGGATGCCCTGGTTGAAACAAGTATTGATTTAAATATAAGCGCATACATAGATAAGTCATATATTCAGGATGATTTATCAAGACTCAAAATGTATAAAAGGATTGCGCTAGTAGAATCTGTATCTGAAAAACAGGATATTATTGATGAACTTATAGACAGATATTCTGAACCGCCTGGTCATGTATTAAATATAATTGATGTAGCATATGCAAAAAATCTTGCATCGAAATCCGGAATATCTGAAATCAAGCAAAACAAGAAAGGATTTGATATAATATATGAACAGAAGGAAGCATTCAGATTTGGCGATGTAATAACCGTACTGGATGTGTTAAAATGCAGGTACTCAGTTAAGACATATGATTTTTTAAGAATCAGGGTTGAAACTAATAAAAAACATGAAGCTCTTCTTGAATTTGTTATAAAATTAATGGAAAATGTATTAATAAATACGAAATTAGAAGTAAAAGATGCATATGAAATAAAATAAGACTTGATAAAGAGTAAGGGGATATTGTAGAATTAGTATTCGGTAAACCAGTTAATTATATCTGATATCAAAAAGGAGATATGAAATGGCAGTAACTAAAGGCATAAAGGAAAATACCGCAAAAAAAGACAGTAAAAAAAATACAAAAGAGATATCAAAGGAAGAAACCATTATAAGATATGGATTTCTCGGACTTGGTGTAATTGTCGCTCTTTGTATAATATATTTTGTAGTAGCAAGCCTAATACCAAAGAACTATGTTAAAGTTGGCAATAGCAATATTGCAGAAGAAGAATTCATGTATAAAACGAATACGCAATATAATGTATTTGTAAACTACTATCAGGATTACATCGCAGGTTTAGGTTTTGATATTACTACACAGGATGGTGTATTGAACTTTTTAAAGACAGCATTTGATAATCAGCGTTCATTTGGACAGATGCTTCTTGAGAATGTTGTGGATTCTATACAGGAACAATATATTATTTTGGATTTAATTGAAGAAACAGGTTTTCAAATAGATGAACAGGAACTGGAAGAAAGCTATAACATACAGCTTACAAACATTCAAAAAGCAGCAGATGAAGCTGGTTATGATTTGGATGATTATGCAAAAATATATTATGGAACCACTTTCAAAACTATGGAAAAAGTAATAAAGCAGACTCTCAAAGTTCAGCAGTATTCCAGTTATATTGAGGAGCAGAATCTTAGTGCTGTTACTGAAGACAGAGCAAGAGCTTATTATGAATCAGTTGATGGAGAAGGAAATAAGATCAAAGATGATATTGATAAAGTTACTGTTGTAACAGTATTGAAGCGTACCGTTGATGAGCAGCTTAATCCTTTGTCTGATGATGTTGTTGCTGCAGCTAAAATAAAAGCTGAAGAAGTTTACCAGCTTGCACTCGGAGGACAGGATATATATGAGCTTGCTGAACTTTACAGCGATGATCTTGTTGATTCCGTAGAAGACGAAGAAGCAGACCAGGAAGAAGAAACATCAACTACAAAGCCTGGTGAATATACATTTACAAAGAATGAGGTTCGTGTAACAGATCTTGCTGATTGGGCTTTTGAAGCAACTGAAGGCGATATTACACTATTAGAAACCGAAATAGGGTACATGGTAATCAAGTTAATAGACAGAACGGAATTTGATACTGTAAAAGATGATGTTTACAGACTTATATCAAGCAGTGATTATGAGCTTCAGATGCAGGAATATAAAGCAATGAGTAAATATGCTGTTATGCACTACAGGCTGTATCAGGATCTTTACCTAAGTTATCAGACAGAACAATAAACAAAAAAAGGAGCTTGCTAAAGAGATAATTGATAAACTCACAAAGAGCTCCTTTCTTTTTGCCCGTTATACTTGAATATATGTTGTAACGGGACTATAATGTATTAGTTAAATACTTATTTATGAGGTGGATATATGACATTTATAGAAAGAACTATTCAAAGAGCTAAAACAAACATAAAAACCATAGTGCTTCCTGAATCAGAAGATATTAGAACTTTGAAAGCGGCATCAACAGTACTTAAAGAAGGTATTGCTGACATAATACTATTAGGTAATAAAGAACAGATTATGAAAGATGCTAAAGGTTTGTATATCCCTGAAGATAAGATAGTTGAAATAGATAAATTTGAAAAAATGAACGAATATGCTAATGCTTTATATCAGTTAAGAAAAGAAAAAGGCGTAACATTGGAAATAGCATATAAGTTACTGGAAAACCCTTTGTATTTTGCAGTTATGATGGTTAAGATGGGTGATGCTGACGGAATGGTGGCTGGAGCAGTGAATGCAACAAGTAATACATTAAGACCAGCTTTACAGATTTTAAAAACAGCAAAAGGAACAAAGATAGTAAGCGCTTTCTTCATAATGTGCGTACCTGACTGCGAATATGGAGCAAACGGCGTATTTGCATATGGAGACTGCGGACTTGTCGAGAATCCTGACGCAGATCAGCTTTCTGAAATAGCGATATCTACATCAAAATCTTTTGAAATGCTTGTTGAAGAGAAACCTGTAGTTGCAATGTTAAGTTATTCCACCTATGGAAGTGCGAAATCAGAATTAACAGATAAAGTTATTGAAGCAACTAAATTAGCAAAGGAAAAAGCACCCGGTTTATTGCTTGATGGAGAACTTCAGGTTGATGCTGCTGTAGTAAAAGAAGTAGGGCAGAAGAAAGCACCTGGTAGTGAAGTTGCTGGGAAAGCTAATGTAATGATATTTCCAAATCTTGATGCGGGAAACATTTCATATAAGATAACACAAAGATTAGCAAAAGCTGAAGCATACGGACCTCTTCTGCAGGGAATAGCAAAGCCTGTAAATGATCTTTCAAGAGGATGTTCTGCAGAAGATATAGTGGGGGTTATTGCCATAACAGCTGTACAAGCGCAATTTGCGTAATATTATACAGTAAGGCTAGGGGGAAAATGAAAGTTCTAGTAGTTAATACCGGCAGTTCGTCATTGAAGTATCAATTAATTGATAGCAGTAATGAGAGAATGCTTGCAAAGGGTTTATGTGAAAGAATTGGGCTTATAAATGGTATCCATTCTTATACTAACTCTGAAAATAAATCATTTGTAAATGAATGTGTTATAAGAGACCATGCATATGCTTTTAAAATAATGCTGGAAGCTTTGATATCTAATGAATATGGTGTTTTAAAAGATATAAGTGAAATAAATGCTGTAGGACACAGAGTAGTACATGGTGGTGAGAAGTTTAATAAACCTGTTCTTATTGATGACAGCGTGATAAAGATAATGGAAGACTGCATAGATTTAGCTCCATTACATAACCCTGCTGGCATATCAGGGATAAGAGTTTGTCAAGAAATACTAAAAGATGTTCCAATGGTAGCTGTTTTTGATACAGCCTTTCATCAGACAATACCTGACTATGCATATATGTATGCTTTACCATATGAAATGTATGAGAAGTATGGCGTACGTAAATATGGTTTTCATGGAACAAATCACAGATATGTTTCTAGAAGAGCTGCTGAAATTATGCAAAAACCGCTAGAAAAAATTAAGATTGTTTCCTGTCACTTAGGAAGCGGAGCTTCTATATGCGCTATAGATAAAGGAATGTCAATAGACACATCGATGGGATTCACTCCATTAGCAGGATTGGCTATGGGTACAAGAAGCGGAACCATTGACCCATCCATTATTTCATATATAATGGACAAAAAACATATGTCTGTTGAAGAGGTAAATGATTACTTAAATAAAAATTCTGGCATATTAGGGGTTTCTGGAATCAGTAGCGATTTTAGAGATTTAATAAAAGCAAAAGATGAAGGCCACAAAAGAGCACAGCTTGCCTTGAATATTTTTGCATACAGAGTCAAAAAGTATATATGTGAATATGTTGGTGTTATGGGTGGGATAGATGCTCTAATATTTACTGCAGGTGTTGGTGAGAATAATGCTTATATAAGAGAAGCAATAACCAATAATTTGGATATTTTCGGAATTAAAATGGACAAAAAAAAGAATAATGCAGCCAAGGGCGAGGCAGATGTCAGTAAAGACAGATCTAATGTAAGAATACTGATTATACCGGCAAATGAGGAGTTAGAGATAGCCAGACAGTGCAAAAGTTTGCTTGAAGCAGTCAACTAAAACAAATATGTCTTGACAAGGTAAAACTGCCACCATATAATAGCACTTGTCGGTTTTTTTGAAAGGTACTAAATGAAGATTGACATAACCGATATAATAGAAAGAGACGGAACTGCTAAAAAGTTCGAAATGGATGTTGACAGCCACAAAACTGGCGGTGGCATGACCTTAGTCGGATTTTTAGGTGATATACACTTAAAAGGTGACATATGTAACAATGAGGGCATCCTGACTGTAACTGCAGAAATCACTGGGCAACTTGATGCGAAATGTTACAGGTGTCTAAAGCAGATAGTAAAACCGTTTACTATAGAAATGGAAGAGATTTTTGAACCAGCGAACAGTTCAGAAAACTTGGATAACTATGAATACTCAGGTCGTATCCTGGATATATCCCAAGCGGTAATTGATTCCATATATCTAAACATCCCTGACAGGGTATTATGTGTACCTGATTGTAAGGGACTTTGCCCGAATTGCGGATGCAATCTTAACGAAAAAGAATGCAAATGTAAAGAAGAAAGCCAAGAAAACAATAAATTTGCGGCTTTACGGGATTTAATTAAAGAATAATGCTAATAATACAGGAGGTGTAAAATGGCCGTACCAAAAAGTAAAGTATCAAAACAAAGAAAACGTAAAAGAAGAACTTTTTATAAACTTGAAACGCCTAATCTGGTAAGATGCTCACAATGCCATACTCTTAAGCGTCAGCACAGAGTATGTCCTGAATGTGGATATTATGATGGAAAAGAAGTTATAAAACAAGAAGCGGAAAAGTAATATTATAAGGCGATGTACATATCGCCTTTTTGCTATATGGAAAAAAAAGCAATCGTTATAAAACAAGTTCAGAACAGAAGTTTAGCAAAAAAGGCCGGAATAAAATCCGGTGATTTTTTGCTGTCTGTAAATGATGTTTCAATTAAGGATATATTTGATTATCAATATCAGATTTCAAATGAATACATAACTTTGGAAGTTATCAAGCAGAAAACAGGGAAACTTGTTAAATTGGAAATAGAAAAAGACATTGACGATGATCTTGGACTGGTTTTTGAAAAAGAATTAATAGATGACGAGAAATCCTGTCATAATAAATGCATATTCTGTTTTATTGACCAGCTTCCAAAAGGAATGAGAGAATCTTTATATTTCAAAGATGATGATGCAAGGCTCTCCTTTCTGACCGGCAGTTATGTTACTTTGACAAATATGTCATATGATGATATTTCAAGGATTGCTTCAATGCATTTTTCACCAGTTAATGTTTCCGTACACACAACTGATCCGAAACTGAGATGTGCTATGCTTAATAATAGGTATGCTTTTGATGTGTTGGAAAAAATGCAGGTTTTTGCAGACGCAGGTATTGAGTTAAACTGCCAGATTGTTTTATGCAAGGATATAAATGATAAAAAACAGCTGGATAAGACAATAGAAGATTTATCAAATATGTATCCATCAGTTAAGAGCATTTCTGTCGTTCCTGTCGGAATTACAAGATTTAGAGAAGGATTGTATCCAATAGAGCAATACGATGCACAAGAATGTGAAGATATAATAAAACAAATTGAGGGTTATCAGAAAAAATTTAAAGAAAAGGCTGGATATAATCTTATATATGCAGCTGATGAATTTTATATAAAAGCAGGCCTTGATATCCCCGATTTTTGCGAATATGATGGCTTTTATCAGATTGAAAATGGTGTTGGTATGATGAGAGAGTTCATATATGATGCAAAAGAGTACCTTGACCAATTGTCCTTAAATAAAAAAGAACTGAAAAGACTGAAAAAGAAGAAAAAACATATTAATGTTGCTACCTCAGTACTCTCTTTTTCATTTATAGAACAATTAGTAAAAGAGGTTATGAAATATGCTCCTGATATTAAAATTGATGTCTATAAACTTGAAAACAATTTCTTTGGCGGTCATGTCACTGTTGCAGGCTTACTTACAGGACAGGATCTGCTGGATGGCTTGAAAAAGGTTGATTTAAAAGATGGATTGCTTATCTCAAGAACTATGCTTAAAGCTGATGAAGATATATTTTTAGACAATTATTCACTTAAACAAATATCAAAAGAATTAAAGACAACTATAACAGCAGTTAATAACAATGGCGCTCAGTTTATTGAAGCGCTTATAAAGTAAACATAAAATCAAAACAGCCGTATTCTTGTTTATATTACTAGGGTATGGTATTATTTATCCAACTTATTTGAAAGGCAGAAGATCAATTGACAAAGCCAATAGTAGCCATAGTAGGCAGGCCGAATGTAGGGAAATCAGCGTTTTTTAATTATCTTGCAGGAAAAAGGATATCCATAGTGCAGGATACCCCTGGCGTTACAAGAGATAGAGTATATATAAAATGTGACTGGAGAGGCAGGGAATTTATACTTATTGATACAGGAGGTATTGAAACTAAGGCCTCTGATGAGATATTCAAGCATATGCACAGGCAGGCTGAGGTAGCAATAGATACAGCAGATGTCATTATCCTGATGACTGATATAACTACAGGTCTTACTGCAGGGGACAGAGATGTTGCTAATCTTCTTCATAAATCGGGAAAACCGGTAGTTATTGCAGTAAACAAAGTTGACAGACCCGGTGATCCTCCAGCAGAATTATATGAATTTTATAATCTTGGACTTGCTGAAGTTTTTCCAGTTTCAGCCCTTCACGGTCTGGGAATAGGAGAATTGCTTGACGAGGTTTTTGCTCATTTCCCTGAAGAACCAGACGAATATGAAGAACACGACGGTATCAATGTTGCTATAGTAGGCAAACCTAATTCAGGAAAATCTTCGTTACTTAACAGGATAGTGGGTGAGGAAAGAGCTATTGTTAGCCCGGTAGCAGGGACAACAAGAGATGCTATAGATTCCTTGATTGAAAAAGATGGGAAAAAATATACATTTATTGATACTGCAGGTATAAGGAAAAGCAGCAAGATTTTTTCAGACATTGAGAAATACAGTATAATTAGAGCATGGTCTGCAGTTGAAAGAGCCGATGTATGTATCATAATGATTGATTCAATAGAAGGAATATCAGAACAGGATTCAAAGATAGCAGGCTTTGCGCATGAACAGGGTAAAGCAATTATTGTGGCTTTAAATAAATGGGATTTGGTAGAGAAAGACGAAAAGACATTTTTATCTTATGTGCAATCAGTACGAAAGGAACTGCCTTTCATGCAATATGCGCCAGTTGTATCACTTTCTTCTCTTACAGGAAAGAGAGTGGAAAATTTATTTCCTATGATAGATAAAGCATATGAAAACAGCTGCAGGAGAATACCAACAGGTGTTATAAATGATGTACTTAATGATGCAATAGCAATGGTACAGCCTCCTTCTGATAAAGGAAAACTTTTAAGAATATATTATATGACACAGGTGTCTACACAACCCCCTACTTTTATTTTATTTGTTAATGACAAGAATCTTATGCATTTTTCATATGAGCGGTATATTGCAAACACATTAAGAGATACATTTGACTTTGAAGGTACTCCCATAAGGTTTATTATCAGAGAAAGAGGTAAAGATAATTGACGGTTTTTCTTTATATCATATTAGCAATTTCAGGATATCTTATCGGTTCAATGAATTCGGCTATTCTTGTTTCAAAGCTGTATAAAAAAGATATAAGAGGAGAAGGAAGTAAAAATGCAGGATTAACCAATACCTTAAGAGTGTTGGGAACCAGAGCTGCAGTCATGGTTCTTATAGCAGATATTCTTAAGGGTGTTATTGCTACGGGATTAGGTTATATAGTTATAAAAAATGGATTATCAGGTGCTATATGTGCAGGTATTTTTACAATTGTAGGTCACATATTTCCAGTGTTTTTTAATTTCAAGGGTGGAAAAGGAATACTTATTTCGTTATCTGTTCTTCTTATGACTGACTGGAGAATTGCATTGACAGGTCTTGGAGTTTTTATAGTTATAGTAGTTTTAACCAGGTTCGTATCTTTGGGGTCTATGATAGCTGTTTTTCTAGCTCCATTTTTGGCATGGGTTTTTAACCATGATATATACTTTATATTAGCAATGGCCTTCTTAGCTGCGTTAACCATATTTATGCACAGAAAAAATATTAAAAGACTTTTGTCAGGTACTGAAAATAAACTCTCATTCAAAAAGAAGGATAAAGGCGGTGAAAAATGAAGAACCTTATAGTTATTAACAAGTCACATAACCCTTGGTATAATCTGTCTTTGGAAGAATATCTTTTAGATAAAGTCACTGAATATGACAATATCCTGTTTCTATGGCAGAATGCGAATACTGTCGTTATTGGCAAGAATCAGAATCCCTGGAGAGAGTGCAGGACTGAACTTCTGGAAAGTGAAGATGGAAAGCTGGCACGTCGTTCAACAGGAGGCGGAGCGGTATATCATGATTTAGGTAACCTGAATTTTTCTTTTATTCTTGAAAGAAGCAGTCAGGATTTTAACCTTCAAGCAAGAATAATAA
>JAQVAJ010000032.1 GCA_028690885.1 Clostridia bacterium | reverse complement strand
GATTGATTATCTTACCTGTCAGCATGAAGCGGTTGCAGAATCAATGATTCATTTTTGCAAACTTGTTAAAGACACATGGAAAAGAGATATCATAACAGGTGTTTTCTACGGTTACTATGTATCTTTATTTGGAAGAGCAGGAACAGGAGGGCATTTAGCTGAAGAGATGATACTGAATTGCCCATATATAGACTATATCTCAGCACCTCAGGCATATAACAAGAATCTAAGAAATATAGGTGGAGCAGGAGTCAGCAGAGGATTACTGGAATCAGCAAGATTGAATAACAAGCTACTGCTTGATGAAGTAGACCATCCGACTCATTTGGGAACTTTGCTTGGTGGAATGAAGGTATATCCTCCATATGAATCATTACAGATATTAAGAAGAAACGCCCTGACTTCATTCATATCAGGAATGGGATTCTGGTACTATGATTTCGGACCATATAACACATCAGGCTGGTGGAATGACCCATATTATCTAAATGAGGTCAAAGAGCTGCAGAAGATATTCAATAAGTATTATGAAAAGCCATATATAAAGAATGCTGATGTGCTTTTGGTGTTTGATACAAAAGTTCAAAAGCATACTGCACTTACAGAAAACCAGGACCCCATTACAGATAAATCATGCATTAATACATCATATCCTATGGCTTTAAGATCCGGTGCTTCTATCGACACTATATATCTAAGCGATTTTGGAAAAGCTGACCTGGATAAATACAAATGCATAGTATTCATGAATGCATTCGCACTTACAAAAACACAAAAAGAACTTATATCAAAAAAAGCATATAAAAAAGACCGGTCAGTCGTATGGTTCTTTGCTCCTGGTTATACTGATACCAAAAGAAATGATATATCTTTCTGTAAAGAAGTATCAGGTTTTGATTTGGATTTTATTGCACCAATGCCTAAGATAACTGTACAGTGTGAAGGGTTTTCCTATTCCGTTGACAACAGCAGTGAAGAAGGCAGATTAAATAAATTATTTGTTCCTAAAGATGGAAACATATTAGGATACATAAATAATACTCCGGCATTATCCCATAAAGTAATAAACGATAGTAATGTATATTTTTCCACAATTCCTTTTACTACCCCTGAAGCATTCAGATACATATTTGAAAAAAGCGGAGTCCATATTTATGATAACAGCAATGATGCTGTTCTTGAAGGCTCAAATCTTCTATTAATACATGCAGAAAATGAAGGAGACAGGACTATAAGGTTCAAAGATTCTGAAGTCACCGTGCATTTCAACGCCGGTGAGACCATGCTGTTTGATACAAAGACAAAGACTGTGTTAAGAAGAGGGGAATAAGGTATTAAGGTATAAGGCGGCCATCCCTTAAACTTAGCGTTTTATCAGCAACAGATGCAATATCCAAGTCATGTGTTACAACGATTACGCAGAATTTATTATTATGTGCAAGGTCTTTTAATATTGAGACTATATTATTGCCATTCTCGGTATCAAGATTACCTGTCGGTTCATCTGCTAGAAGTATTGAAGAGCCGGTCACTAAAGCACGTGCTATTGCCACCCTCTGCTGCTCTCCTCCTGACAACATGGAAGGGTATCTTTTATAATATGACTCATCCAGTCCAACCATTTTCAGCTTTTCCATAGCAAGCATCTTGCATTCACTTGTTTTCTGTCCTTTTAATTTTAAAGGATACATGACATTCTCTAAAACGGTAAGAAGGGGAAACAGATTGAAATCCTGATATATCAACGATACGCAATCTCTTCTGTATTTATCCATATTCATTTCTTTAAGATCAGTTCCCTCATATTTAATAATACCTTCCGTGGGAACATCCAATCCTACCATTAATGATAATAAAGTGGTCTTTCCTGAACCGGATTTCCCTGTTATGGCATAAAACAGTCCCTGATTGAACTCATATGAGAATTCATTAACCGCCTTTACAGCTTGATGCTTATTTCTGTATTCATAACTTACCTTGTCCAACTGAAGTATAGACATATCTAACATATTGGTCTCCTTTATTCATTAGCTTTCATTATTTTCATAACCTTTATGCATGCAATCCTTATAGCCTCTATCACAGTACCAAAAAGATAGCATGTGATGAATATTGCAATCTTGTTAATCTGAGTGGGGCTTAACTGATTAAAGACAATCCATGAGATCAGTGTTCCAAGCATTGTTCCGATTATGCATAGTATAGCCTGTTCAACAAAACTGATATAGAAAACATATCCTCCGGAAGCTCCCATGCTTCTCATCACGGCAAATTCAGCTTTTCTGTTTTTAATTGACAGCATGCTTATTACAAAGCCGATTGCAGCGGAGAAAACAAAGATAAACGGTTCCAATATCTGAAGCTTCTTAATATCTGCTTTAATCGGATCTATCGCTTCCTCAAGATTTCCTTTTGGGATTACAAAAGAAAAAGCATACATAAGGCCTAAATCATTTGTCCCGACAGGCGTGACTCCGGCTATTGAAGGTTCTATAAAATATCTCAGTAAAAATATTCCTATATCATTTATTGCTCTTGTATTGGAAATATCACTTTCAATACTGTATATGTTATTACTTGAAACAGCTATTGATTCATCATAATTCAAATATGGACAGAAAAAAATACTTTCTTCTTGTTCGTATGTCCCTATTACAAGATATTCGACAGACTCTTCAATTTTCTCTGTTTTGATATATATATAGCTGCCTATACTGCTTATTCCGCTTGGTATAATGCAGACATTCTCATTGCTCATTAACATTGAATTATCATAATCCTGCCATATATCTGCTGACACATTAAACTCTGACTGGTCTGGAAGATAAGTAAGACCAATCACATTCAAAGAGGTTATATAATCACCGTCTTCATCTGTAACGACAATATTCTCTTCCCCTTTACTCCGGATTCTTAAATTATCCAGATTCTCAAACAGAATATTTTCTTTATCCATGAATACGGATGCATATTTCCGGTTCATTTTGAGATCATCTGCGTATGAAGCGGATTTATCCATTATTACAAGATTTATTTTGAACTGCTCATACATATCAGAAAGCAAGCTCTCCTGTTTCTGTATCGTAAACTCCATAAGGCAGATGAGTACGGCAAAAGTTGCTACTGATAATATGATAGCAAGGCTTTTAACTGACTTTCTAAAAAGAATCATAAATGTATATGAAAAGCTGTGCGTGATTTTCCTTAGCAAGTTCATCATTGCTTCTTCGCTTTCATCATCAGAATAATGACATTCTTTTTTATCTGCAATAACAATATTACAGCAAAGGACATCACAGTTATGAAAAATTGAATAATGGCTGCCATTATGACTGTGTTTCTGGATCTGTCAATTATACTTTCCAGACTCATAACTGTATTGCTTCCCTGCGTAATATCCGCAAATGCCATGGCAGTAATTTTGCTGTATACTGCAATTCCAGCTATTGAACATATGACAGCTGCAATCAATGCAATCAATATTATAGTAACTAACTGTGATATATATGTTTTTGATTTAGAAGTGCCTAAAGAACGCATTATTGCGACATCACGTCTGCTTCTTGATATATATGTAGTTACGAAAACAGCAACAACTGTTATCCATACGAGTATTGATATAAGAGCGATCAGCATCGAAATATCACTATATTCATCCAGAATCTTACTTACTTTTGAATAACCTTGATCAAAATAGTAGAAAATCCCTCCATATCCCGCTTCTTCCATTTCCTTCTCAAACGCATCTATATAACCGTTTTTAATAATAACTGAGAATGAACCCGGCACGCTGGTCCGTACTAGCTCAGTTCTGATAAGCTCATCTGTGTATCTTGATATTGTATGTACAGTAGGCTGGGTATTGAAGTTTCCCTCTATGGATTTTTGTGGAACAAAAATCGCATTATTGGTAAAAGTAAATTCGTTTCTGTTTATTCTGTTCTCTTGTGTATATGCTCCTACAATCTCATATTCTATTTCTATAAAAAAGCCATTTATCGGATCAAATCCCTTTGATAACCAGACATCCAACCTGTCTTTTCCTTCAAGTGACCTCATTACACCCGGTTCAGAGTCTGTCTTTCTAATTGTGCTCGATAATATTCTAAAATCATGCTCATATACTTTAAATGCAAGTTTATCCCCAATTTTCAGTTTGTTATTCGCTGCAAAAGAACTACTGACTATACATACATTTACTCCATTTTCAAATTCCTCGTTTGTAATATTCCTTCCTTCAACAATGTATGCTTCATTTGTATTGAACATGTATATACTGTTTATCCAGCTTGTCAGAATCAACTCCGCAGAATGTTGAGTTATACTGCATCTTTCAACCCTCTCCGCCCATAAGCCTTTTTCATTTTCAATAAATGCATAAGCGGTTGTATCAATCTTCTGCATCATATATAAAGATGGATTATTAAGTTTATAGAAGACTTTATTATCACCAAACTCTCCGAATTCTTCTTTCATTGTAGTAGAATCATATTTTACAATCTCTTCGTATTTATAGGACTCGTTTACCGACTTATCTATATAGGCATTAATATATTCGTATTCAGTGTCATATGAAAGACACATGGCATATACCATATATTTTTCACCGACCTTGAATGGGCTTTTATTATCACCTGTTATATATATGCCATTTATCCTGATCAACTGTGGCTCTGCATATCTGTTAACGTGGCGGGGTATTATGTTGAGGTCGCTATAATCTATTCTTAAAATCGCTTTGTAATTAAGACTGCTAGTAAACTCTATACTTTCACATATTCCTGTGACAATGGACATACAATAAGGATATGTCTCAACCTCAGTACCATGCTTAACATCTGCATAAATATTCTCGTTATACCCCATTACATATTCACGAATATCAGCAGATACAGCATATGCTGATTCAATCGCTCTTTTTTTTACTGCTGCAAGCATAGAATAATCATATAAAGGGGGATCTGATTTTACATAGCTCTGTTCCGTAAATTCCAGCTCAGTCAGCACCCCTATGGTAGTAAAAGTGTCTCTTACTTCCTTAATGCTTTCAACTGAATATCTCCACATAGCTATGCTTGTGCATAAGGATGTAGCAGTCAGGGCTAGTAATATTATGTATATAATGCTTCTTGCTGGAGTCCTGTAAAACGATTTAAATGAATACTCCATAAATCTCCTTCTGCACATTGTACTCAGTTTAATTTATGCCTTCCGTCATAGTATAGCAAAATTCATATTCTATTCCTAATTCGTTATTCTTCCCTTTATACTTCTCAGCATTATCAGAAGGTGCAAAATACTTTTCCAGATATTCTATGAAAGGGGAAATATCCATATCTTTTTTTGTCTCTATCACAATGGATTCAATATATTCATTCTTGTATGGTTCAATTATGTACTTATCGTTATATCCTACATATGTTAAATAAATTGTATCATACTTGTCTGTAGTTACATATTCACCAATGGGCTTAAATTCAGAATATATTAAAGGAAATCCACCATCATGTAACTCCTCTGAATAGTAAGTAATCAAAAGCTTTGATTCTTCTACACTTAATTGGTTAAACGCATTATTAAATGTTGCAGGTACTATAGCATATCCCTTTACAAAGACATTACAATCTTCCTCTCTTGGCATGATAAGGTCCTTTTCAGTATAGTCTCCATAGAATTTAATCTCACAATCGCTTTTTGTTTTTATTATATCACTTGTGCTGGTGACAGCTTGATGAAACATGACATCAACAAATGGTTGAATATCATCAAAATTTACTCCATTCCACCCTACTGTAATACCATACATTTCATAATTAGTGAACAATGGTATTGAGTATCTATCAACTCCTATCACCTCTGTGCTGATAACTATATCGTTTATGTACTGTGAATATGTCATATAATCATTTATCAATATATCAGCGTATATATGTGACATATTAAGATCTGTGCCACCGTCAATCCTTGAAATTGTTAATATATTCTTTTCATTGTTTATTACTGGTTGTTCGCTTTGGCTTGGATTTAGCTCCGTTATAGTCCCTACTTGTGTCTCTGATGATGATGGATTTGTATTTATTGAATGTACAAACTTATACAGATAAAAATCATCAAACATATTTGTCTTACCTTTATACTGATCAAGCATATTTGCATCTGCAAAATACCTTTCAAGATACTCAATTAATTTTGTAAGGTCTTTCTCCTCATTTATGTCTATTTCCAATGTATCAACATATTCAGACATATAAATACTGCTTGCATCAAATAGATTTACCAAATTTGCGTATGAAACATATAATGTGTCATATTCATCTTTGGTAGTGTACTCGCCTATTATCTTGAACATGCCCATATAGTTAGAATGTCTCAAGGTCAGTATTTTGTCATCAGTAGAAAGCTCTTCGTTTATATATTTACTCATTGATGAGGGTATTATTACATAATCATTGCCATCGTTATACTGCTCTTCAGAATATCCTTCGTAAAATATTACACTACTTCTTTTTTTATCTGATATTATAGTACTTATATCTGTTATTCCTTTACAGTACTTTATACCCGCTAAGTCATCTAAAGCATTTTTGTCTCCTGTATTTACTAGAACATTCTCAACTGCTCCCCAAGATATCCCTGCTTCACTAATATCAAAACTAACAGTAGATATTTTTAAGTTTAATATCTCTTCTTCAAAATATGAACCAGCTGTTAAGAATATCTCTGAGTACTTGAATGGCATCTTTAAAGAATCGTTACCATCAATTCTTTTTATCACTATATCATTATCAAAGGTTTCCTTCTGTTTGAATAGATTGTCTTTGAATAATATCAATACAGCTGAAATAGTAGCGATTATAATGATACTAACTATTACAATCCATATAGTTTTTTTGTTTGTCTTTTTATTTTTTTCCATTATAAAACCTCTTTTTCTTCAGAACACTAGAGCTAATAAACAAATTTAAAATGTAAATCAATGTGTTAATGGACAGAATTCCTCAGTAATTACCGAGTACCCACACTGCGAACATGTAGTTCTGTATCTGTGCAAAGGTTGACCTGGTATATGCCCTAAATCTTCACGGAACCAGTTATGTGCAACAATAGCAGTTGCTACTACAGTCTCCCAACATTCACCACATATCTTGCATTCAATATCCCAATAAGTTGTTTCAAAGCAAGCATTTGGACCACTATATACATATGAAACTGTTTGGTTTACATCCCAATAATACGAGTTATGCGAACATGCAGCATATGCAATACTTGCTAACTCCAAAACAATAGCAATGGTTATTATGCATATACCAATTCTTTGTAACTTTTCATAAACTAATACCTCCGAATTATGTATTTGTGTAATATGTTAGTATAATATCACTAAATATTAGATTGTTCAAGTTAATTATTAGATATGATAGAGTCAATTCACTATAGAATTAAATAATGACTATCATCACAAAATTTTCTTTTTTTTAGAAAATACAAATTATCAGAATTGCAATATTACATCCTATATTTTCCTTGAACAACATATGTACTAGGCCTCTCTTCCGTGCATTAGAAAAAGCATCTTCACACAGTAATGGATTCCTCACATATCTTTTGATAATATTACATTCTTTATGCATAATTTTAAATATATATTACTTTTTATATTATAGTTTTATCCAGCATTTTGTCTTCATAAAATCATGTATTTTATTATTCTTTCCTTCATAATATGCAATCAATATTTGCTTGAATGCTGATACTTCTTTCTCAGGAATAACTATAAGACCTTCACCTTTTGATATTAAGTAATGATTAGCGAATATAACTGCAGCTCTTTTGTTACCATCTATAAAAATCTGTGTTTTCATACAGTACAAACATAATTTAATTGCAATATCAATATTCTCTTCATCAGTTTGAATGATGCTAATTATATTCTCAGTTATCATTGTCTCTAGCGGTATAGGAGGAATATATGATGTGCCGCCTATTTTAACAGGTATATTTCTTGTCCTTCCGCCATCATCATAAAATCCTTCATTAACCAGTTTTGCGATATGACTTAGAATATGATAATTTGAATCATAACTGATAACATCTTTATCTAATATGAATTCCCATGCATGTTTTAAATTCAATATCTTTTGTACATCGGAAACACTTACTCCATTTACAATACCATTTTCAAGAATATCTTCTGTTTGAGGAAAAGTTGTTGATACTCCTTCTAGAACAGCTTGATCGTATATATTTGACTTCATATTTGCTCTTGCTAAATCTAAATTTAATATAACTTTCGGAGATAAGTCTTTTTCAATGTATCCAAGATTAGCTAGTTCACTGTCGCTTTGCCTAATATTTTTTTTCAGATCTCTCGCTTCTTTGACAGTTCTCAATAATAGCTGATAGAGTTCATCAGAATATATATCAACATATTTTGAAGTTAATCTGCTGCCAATGCGCTTTCGAATATATATATATTTTTTCCCATTTATTTCTTTTATTTCCGGTGAGCCATCATATGGCAGTAAATTCAATCTGGCATTGTAGTCCGCTCTTTTCTGTAGTATTTCCTGTATCATATTAAACTTATTATCCATTTACTTTCTCCTTAGGGAACTATTGCACTTAAATTATATATAATTGTTCCCTATAAAGCAATACATATAGGGAACTTTTTAGTTTATTTCATACACATTTATTCCCTATATGCTCTCTTAGAAATGGACTATGTATTTAAACATACTTAATGTATAAATTGATTGGCATATGACGGTATGATATAATTTGTTGGAAGTAGATATATATTATGGAAGGAAGTAATAGAAATGCTTAATAAAAGCTCAAAATTCAAAGAAATACAAGGACCGCTCCTGCTTATAGTCATGGACGGAGTAGGCTTATCGGATAATAAAGAAGGAAACGCTGTAGCAGCTGCAAATGCTCCTACACTTAAGATGCTGATGGATAAGTATCCAAACACAGCTATAAAAGCTCATGGTGTTGCAGTAGGACTTCCAAGCGATGAAGATATGGGTAATTCCGAAGTAGGTCATAATGCGTTAGGTTCCGGTCAGATTTACAGTCAAGGCGCAAAGCTTGTTTTTGAAGCGATAGAGAAGAAAACCATTTTCAGCGGAGAAACATGGCTTAAGCTTAAAGATAACTGTGTAAAAAATAACTCAGCTATGCATTTTATAGGGTTATTTTCAGACGGTAATGTACATTCCAACATAGCCCACCTTAAGGCAATGCTTGAACAGGCAAAAGCTGAAGGCGTTAAGAAAGCACGCATACATATATTGCTTGATGGAAGAGATGTCGGAGAGACATCTGCTTTGGAATATGTTGAACCATTTGAAGAGTATCTTGAAAGCCTTCGTTCTTTGAACTTTGATGTAAAAATAGCAAGCGGCGGCGGCAGGATGAACATAACTATGGACAGATATGAAGCTGACTGGGATATGGTTAGAAAAGGCTGGGAGATACATG
>JAQVAJ010000031.1 GCA_028690885.1 Clostridia bacterium | reverse complement strand
ACCGGTACAAATGCCTGGCTGTTAAAAAGTACTGTTATGTATATATTCGGGCTTCACCCTGAAATGGAAGGATTAAGGCTTGAACCATGTCTTCCTGAATCATGGAGAGAATGTTCTATAACTAAGAAATTCAGGAACTGCAAATATATAGTTAAATATATACAAACAGAAGATGGAGCATGTAATAATATATCAAAAATACTAGTTGATGAGGAAGAAAAGGATTTTGATAATTTCATAATTCCACCTGTGGAAGGTAAACAGCTTAATATTACAGTGTGGCTGACGAAGTAATATAGATGCTGTATTTAATAACATAGCAATATGTAAAATGTTGCCTATCCAAAATATTATTTTTCTAATATCTTTATAAGTTGAGATGGATGGTCTATTACTGTTTGGGCTCCGAGATCATATAAGATGGATTTGTCTCTGAATCCCCACGAAACTCCTATAAACTTTAATCCTGAATTAGAAGCTGTCTTTGCATCAACATCAGAATCACCTATATACAAAGCCTGTGATTTATCACATCCTAATTTTTCTAATGCCATATATACGCTGTCAGGAGCAGGTTTCTTTTTTATTTTTTCCGATTCTCCTATTGCTACATCTATATAGCTGTTAAAATACTTGGGAGATATCTGTTTTACAGCATCATCAAACTTATTAGATACAATAGCTGTTTGATAACCCTTTACTTTTACTTTATTTAATAAATCAAGTATCCCGTCATAAGGCTTAGTCTTGTTTTCCATGTTGGCTTGGTAATGAGTTTTGAAAGTATCAAGACATTTTTGAAAATCAGGATTTTCTCTGCCGTTTATTAAAGATAGTTCTAAATATCTTTCTGCACCATTTCCAACATAGCTTCTTGCCTGTTGTATTGAAATTTCTTCATATCCAAAAGAAGATAGAGCATAATTCATGCTGTCAGTAAGATCCTCAAGCGTGTTAAGTAATGTTCCGTCAAGGTCAAATATTAAGGCCTTTATATCCATAAAACCTCCGTTAAATGTAATCAAGTATTTTATCCAGTGAATCTATAACTGGTATATTTTCATCATAATTAGTTGAAGCTTCAAGCCAGTTTTCGCTGTTTCTTCCATTTGCTCTGTACCAGCAGGCATCCATATTGGCATTAAGTGCTCCTACTATATCTGTTGTATACAAATCTCCGATAAAAAGACAGTCTGTATTATTTAAATTCATTTTGTGAAGCATATAGTCATAAAATTCTTTCATCGGTTTTACACAGTTCATTTCTTCAGATATGAAAAGATGAGACAGATACTGTTCCACCGGTTGTATTCGTTTTCTCTGGCTGTCTGATAATCCGTTTGTAGCTGCTGCAAGTATATGAGTTTTTGATGTCTTTTTTAATATCTCAACAGCACAATTTTCATATATGCGAGTAGTATTAAAGATATCAATGTACTCATCAGATAGAATTTTTGGATTTGTATCATTCAAAGAACTATACTTCATATGCTCACAAAATACTTCGAAGCGTTTGTAATTATACAAATCGAATAACTGATGATAATTTTTCCTTATGCTTTCATCATTAAGCATATTCAAATCAAAAGCTTTCCATAATTTATAGCAGATATCTCTAAATAGGTTTTCTATTTCATTAGTGTATTGAATGTCATATTTTTCTAACAGGGCTTTTAGTGAAGATGCGGCGCATGCATCATAATTAAGGATAGTATTATCAATATCAAATATTAAGCATTTATATTTACTCAAGGTTCAGTTCCGTTTCTTTTAAATTTGTACTGCTGTTACCGGCATATATTATGAATGTTCCAGGTTCCACTGTCCATTTCTTATCTTTCCAAAAAGAAAAATCTCTTGGTCTCAATGTGAAGCATAATGTCTTTGTTTCATTTGGTAGAAGTTCCACCTTGCGAAATCTCTTTAATTCAATAACTGGCCGTACCAGTGAAGCCACAAGGTCACGGATATATATTTGTACGGTTTCCTCACCTTTAACATCTGAGGTATTTGTCACAGTAACTGATACTGGGATATCATCATTTACAGTATATCTTTCTTTTTCAATAATCGGAGCGGATATATCAAAAGATGAATAAGATAAACCGAATCCGAATGGATAAAGAGGTTCTACTGCAGATTTATAATAACTTGGAGCCCTGCCTGGCCAGTATCTGTTATAGTGGCACTGTATCTGTCCAACGTTTCTTGGTATGGTTACGGGAAGTTTTGCAGAAGGATTATTTTCACCGAAGACTGTCAGTGCTACGGCATTACCGCATTCCTGACCAAGATAGAAGCCCAAAAGTATAGCATCAGCATTATCTTTTGCCCATTCAAATGAGCTTGGGCGACCATCCAGTATTACTAGTATTAGTTTTTTAGAAACTTTTCTGACTTTTTCAAAAAGCATCTGCTGGTCTTTTTTTAATGCAAGATCATCGACATCCTCATTTTCCATGCAGGTAATTTCATTGCCTCCAAGAACCAGTATCGTTACATCAGAAGATTTAGCTTTTCTGACTGCATCTGGAATATCAATTGCTGAATAATCGTTTTGGTCAAGTGCCTGAGAATATGATACCTCAAAATTGCCTTTTGCATATTCTTTGATGCCATCTAAAACTGATATATAGTATTTAGGTTTATCTGTTGAGTAATTGCCTAATAATAATCTGTCAGCATTTGGTCCTATGACAGCCATCTTATTAATGCTGTTTTTATTAAGAGGAAGAACCGAGTTCTCATTTTTTAGCATAATAACTGCTTTTAATGCTGCCTTTAAAGCGAGAGCATCATGTTCTTTGTTGTAACATACAGTGTCTCTGTCCTTTCTTGGTTTGCCAAAATATAAAGTTTTTCCTGCCATGGAAACATGCTCTTGTCCTGAATTAGTTGAATAGCATTTTTCCAAAGATTCCTGCTCAGGATCTGCAGTAGGATCATCTAAAAGACCCAGTTCATATTTCTTTATAAGAACCCGTTTAACAGCTTTATTAATTTTTTCAATATCAATTTTCCCATTTTCAACAGCATTTTTCAGAACAGGACCGTAAAGCCTGTTTTCATTCCAGGGAATCATCCATGCAAGTTCTGTGTCTACTCCTGCATTGACTGCCATTACTGCGCTTTGTTCAGAATCATTGGACACATATAAAGCTGTATGAAGTTTCCTTATATCTCCATTATCCGATACCACAATACCATCAAATTTATATTCATCACGAAGTATATCCTGCAAAAGATACTTGTTGCAATGACAAGGAACACCATTCAAACTGTGATGTGCTGGCATAACAGAACATACATGGCCTTCCTTTACTATAGTTTCAAAAGGAAGCAGATGTACTTCTCTCAGACTTCTTTCAGAAATTTCCATTGCAGCTCCATTTAATCCAGCTAAAGGTTCTCCATCAGCAACAAAATGCTTAACAGTAGCAATGATGTGATCTTTATCAAGATATTTATCTGAGGTGCCCTGTAAACCTAATGTGAAAGCTAGACCGATTCTTGAAACATGATATGCATCTTCACCATATGCTTCCTGAATACGTCCCCACCGAGGATCTCTCACTACAGCAACCATAGGTCCGTAACACTGATGTATTCCACAAGCTCTACACTCTTTTGCAATAACTGTTGCAACCTGTTCTATGAGCTGAACATCCCATGTTGAACCTAATGCTAAAGCCTGAGGGAATGATGTTGCATATGGAGTAACAGCGCCATGAAGACATTCTCCCTGCTGCATATGAGGTATAGATAATCTGGCATTTCCATTGGGAAAAGAAGCTGCCATCTGATGCAATTTTTCATCAAGAGTCATTACTGCTAAGATGCTGTCAGCCCATTTTTCTGCTTTTATTCTTCTTTCCAGATTGAATCTGTCCATTTTTGGAACCTCTTCTTCTGATGATTTATGTCATCATTTTAATTTTATCAAATAAGTGAAACATAAACAATGAAATATGGTATTTTGATGTTGACTTTACATCAGACCTAACGGATAATTACGCAAGAAGGGTTGAAGGAGGCGAAAAATATGACAGAGGAAGCCGGGCATATATTAACCAACAAACCTGTACCGAATGATATATCTGATGAAATCAAAAAGTTGACTGATAATGAGCGCCTGCTATTTACAATAGTGGGCGATTTGTCTAAAAACAGCAAGTATAGCCAGTCAGTGCTTGCAGTTACAGATGAAGCAATGATATGTTTTGATGAGACATACGAAAATAAGTATCTTTATCTAAAACATGAGGATATATCTGATATATATATTAAAAGGCTTTATGGAAATGCGATAATGCTTGTTAAAACAGAAGAAGAGTATTTTGAATTCTTTCGTTTTACCTATTCTGTAGCGAATTTGTGCGAAGCAGCAGCAGATTTTTCAAAAAAGTTAAAACTGAAAGAAGAGCCTTTGAAAGCTATGGAAGCTGTTGAAGCTGTATTTGAAAAACAGTTCAGCACATGTCCAAAATGCGGAAGAACCCTTGTTAGGCCTGGTGCTGAATGTATGAACTGTCAGCCAAAAGGGAAGATAGCACAAAAACTGATGAAGTATATCGCACCGCAAAAAAAGCTACTTATAATCTGTCTTATATTCTCATTAGTAACAACTGCAATGTCTTTAGTACCGCCATATATAACAAAGATGATGGTTGATGATATAATTCCAAAGAATAATAAAAGTCTTCTTATAACGGTTGTATTTGTTCTTTTAGGTACATATGTAATTCAATATTCCGTAGGAGCCTTACGGTCATATCTGTTAAGAATGAGCGGGGACAGGATTGTTGCAGGCCTAAGAAGTGATATTTATGCGAAAGCCCAGTATCTTCCTATGAAGTTTTATGATAAGACTTCAACCGGTTCAGTTATTACAAGGATAAGCAGTGATACATCCACATTGCAGTCTTTCACCCTGAGGATAACGCAGGAAGTAATTGTACAATTTTTCCTTTTGATAGGAATTATAATTATAATGTTTGTAATGAACTGGAAACTGACATTATTGTCTCTTATGCCAGTCCCATTGGTTGTGGTAGGCTCAAGGATTTTCGGAAAGAAGATTTTACCATACTACAGAAGAATATGGAGAAAATGGTCTGCAGTGTCTTCTATACTTACTGATACAATTCCCGGTGTAAGGGTTATCAAAGCATTTACAAATGAAAAAGGAGCTATAGATAAGTTTGACAGGTATAACGAGGAGTGGTTAAAAACTGATATAAAGGCTGCAAGAATTACTACTCTTTTTCCACAGATTGTGAGTTTCTTTGTTACCTGCGGATCTCTTCTTATCTGGAGTGTTGGAGGAAATCTTGTTATGAACAGCCAACAGGGTTTGACTTTAGGATTGCTAGTTTCCTTTATTTCATATACTTCAATGTTTTATGGTCCAGTTAACTTTTTTGCGAATTTTAACGATTCGCTTCAATCAGCTATTGCAGCTGCAGAAAGAGTATTTGATATAATTGATGCTGAACCGGAACCTGATTTTGGAAAAGGCAGTCATCCTAAAAAATTGAATGGAAAGATACAGTTTAAAAATGTTAACTTCTCATTTGATCGTACTAAAATGACTTTGAAAAACATAAATGTTGATATAGAACCAGGTGACATAGTCGGGATTGTCGGAACTACTGGTTCAGGAAAATCCACTTTAATTAATTTACTAATGAGATATTATGACAACTATGAGGGACAGATATTAATAGATGGTAAGGATATCAAGGAAGTTGACATGGAATTTTACAGATCTCAAATGGGATATGTTCAGCAAGAACCCATGATGTTCCATGATACGATATATAATAATATTGCATATGGTTTGGGAAATGTTCAGGTTGAACAGGTAATAAATGCAGCAAAAATTGCTAATGCTCACAATTTCATTATAAAACTACCTGACGCATATGATACTGTGTTAGGAGAAAGAGGTACTGGTCTTTCCGGAGGAGAACGTCAAAGAGTATCAATTGCACGAGCCGTTTTAAGAAATCCAAGCATAATGATATTCGATGAAGCGACAGCGGCAGTTGATTCAGAAACCGAAATGCTTATACAAGAAGCAATTGAGAGACTTATTGCCGGAAGAACAACTCTAATGATTGCACACAGGCTTTCCACACTTAGAAAAGCAAATAAGATTCTGGTAGTGGATGAAGGGCAGATTATCGAATGCGGTTCACCTGATGAATTACTAGCCCAAAAAGGCAAATACTATAAACTTATAGAGATACAGACAATGTCTTCTAAACTGCAGAAAGCAAAAGAAGAGGAAAAATTGGAATAGAGGTAGAAAATGAGATCACCATACATAGAAGGAGATAATGCGAAAATAACAAGAAAAGACCTTACACACGTTAATGTTCTTATGTATGACGGACAGGAAATTCTTGATGTAGAACCAAGAAGGTTATTTCCCATAAGCGGTCTTAGAAAATATATTACATTACTGGATAAGGATGAAAAAGAAGTTGCTATAATCAGAAATCTTGATTCGTTAATGGAAGAATCAAAAACAGCAGTAGAGCAGTGTCTTGATGAGTATTACCTTATCCCTAAAATTCAAAAGATTTACGAAATAAAGGAAATATCAAGAAACATGAATATGTATGTTCTTACTGACAAGGGGGAAAGACGTTTTGAGATAGCAAACAGGCATAATGATATCAAGGTAATACATGGCACAAGAGTGTTGTTCAGGGATATCAGTGATAACAGATATGAAATTGAAGATGCGGATAAGTTAGATAAATCAAGTAAGATACGTCTTGGGGCTTATATATGATATAATTTAAATATGGAGGGAAAAATGAAACTGATACTTGCAATTGTCAATAATGATGACAGCGCGATAGCAGCCTCGGCATTAACAGAGGCAGGATATTTTGTAACAAAATTATCAACAACCGGAGGATTTCTAATGGTTGGCAATACAACGTTACTTATTGGGACAGAAGATACAGAAACTGAAAATGTCATTGAAATATTATCCAAATATTGCAAAACTCGGAAACAGGCAACACCTTCAACAGCTTCATTTGGAAATGGGTTATCAAATGAGAGCCTGCCGCCTGAAGTTACAGTTGGTGGAGCAGCAATATTCGTAATGAACGTAGAAAAGGATATTAAAATATAGTTTTCCTGTTATAAAAGAGAGAATATAGACATATAATAATATAAACATATATTTTAAGCAGGAAAATAACTCAGGATGATTAAATCATCCTTTCTTTTTAGCCTTTTTAGATATAGAAGATGTTGTCATGTTTTTTGTTTTCTTTACTGACATATCATCTTTTTTTGTGAATATCCATAGGAATGCAATACCCACTAACAATCCTAGAGCAGCAGCTGCAGCATATAGAACCATGTAAATAAGAGCTGTATAGTTATAGTAAATGAATGCTGCAGGGATGAACAGCACAGATGGGAAAAGAATATACAGCCATTTATACCTATTGTACAAAGCGAATATTATGCTTGCAATATAAGTGACTGCCGGATAACCTAGCAAAAGCATGTACAAATTAAATCCTTCCATATTAGCGCTTATAAAAGCAGCTGGAAGCAGATTAAACATAAATGCATATAATGCTATATGTATGATATAGTGATTTTTAAGTCTGTTAGCTTTTTGTAGATCGCTCATTTTTTCATATTTTCTTTTCATAAATAGATTTTATAGACAATACTAATCTATTGCAAGAAGAAAAGGTAAATGTTAATTTCAAATTACTTTGATTTTGTGTTAAATTATATATGTACCATAAAAATACGGAGGTAAAGTCATGTGTGATACTTTGGGATGTGTAAACCAGAATGTTCCCATATTTGGGAAGAATAGTGACAGATGTGTTGGAGAACCCCAGCTTTTAGAATTTTATCCTCGAAGAAATAATATTGAAAAAACATTTATGGCTACATACATAGAGGTTGAACAGGCAGAACAAACTAATGCAATACTTATTTCCCGGCCGTCATGGATGTTCGGAGCAGAGATGGGTATTAATGAATATGGTGTTGTAATAGGTAATGAAGCAGTTTTTACAAAAGACGGATATAACAAAATCGGACTTACAGGAATGGATCTTTTAAGAATTGCTCTTGAACGTTCGGTTGATGCAAAACAGGCATTGCAGCTTATTATTACTTATCTTGAAAAATACGGACAAGGCGGTAACTGCGCTTGTGAAGGTGAAAAATATTATAATAACTCATTTCTTATAATGGACAAAAAAGAACTTTATGTACTTGAGACATATGATAAGCAATGGGCTTACAGAAAAGCTGAAAAGGACAGTATATCAAACAGGCTGTGTATAGGGACTGAAGGGGAGTGTTCAACAGGCAAAGAGTGTAATTTTGCCAAAATACATACTGAGCCTGTTTATACATATTTATGTGGATCAGGACACAGGAGAAATCGCACACAGACATGTCTGGAACAGAAATGTGACTTAAATGGTTTTAGGAAGGCTTTAAGAAGCCATACTAAGGTTAAAGATCCTTTCAACTCTGGGACGGCTAACAGTGTTTGTATGCATGCAGGAGGTGTGGTGGATAATCAGACTACTGCATCTATTATTGTGCAGCTTTATCCAACTGCGGTAATATGGGCAACTGGTTCTTCATTGCCATGTGTTTCTTTATACAAGCCATATCTTTTCGGGACAAAAGCTCCTTTTGTATTTGCACCAGATGATACTTCATCAATTAAGTACTGGAAAGAAAGGGAAACCTTTAACAGAAGAATGCTGGGAAATTCTCCTCCAAAGGAATATTACGATTATATTTATGAACTAGAAAATCAATGGGAAGAGTCAGTTAAGTTAAATTATGCTGATGCAAAAGCCATGGAAGAAATTTCAAATAAAGCTTTTGAGCAGGAACAGCAGTTTTTTGAAAAAATGGATAAGATAATTTCAAAAACTCCAAACCCAACATTTTGGCATATGGGATTTTGGAATAAAAGAGAAGTGTAATCAACGGCTATTTATTTCTTTCCACTCATCTTTTAGTAGTGAGTAGCATGATATATCCATAGGTTTGTTATCATAGGAAGGCCTTGCTTTTCTGAGTGTTCCTTCATATTTGAATCCGCATTTCTCTATAACCCTCATAGATCTTTTGTTATTTGGATAATGGTCAACAGAAAGAAGATCCAGTTCCAAAACCTCAAACGCATATCTCTGTATGGCTTTTACAGCTTCGGTTGCGATACCTAAACCCCAGTAGTTATATGATAAAGCATAACCGAGACACTTTGTTTTTAGTGATTTTACTGTTGAACGCAGCAAATCACTGTGCAAACCAATTGAACCTATGACCTTATTGTTTCTTCTATACACAATAGCCCACACATCATCATTTCTCATAAACATATTAAGTACAGCTTCTGATTCACACAGGCTTTTATGTGGAGTCCAGCCAGCATTCGGGCCTACATTTGGATTTTTCGCGTACTCATATAAATCCTCTACATCATCAAATGTGAATTCGCGTAATATGAGTCTGTCTGTTTCTATGGTATCCAGCATCTATACCTCCACTATATCTTTATTATATTTAA